>CAIOSF010000231.1 GCA_903860855.1 uncultured Alphaproteobacteria bacterium
GATTTTGTAGTAGTTGTTGGTTAATTGTGAACATTTTGCGGCAATAACCACAGGAATAATCAAAAAACTCTACTATCTTAACCTTTGGGTTGGCATGACCAACTCTTGGGTCTTTAGGATTATTCGTGATAACATCACGTAATTCCTTGATTTTATCGGCAATCTGAGCTTTTTGCATTTGAGCCCTATTCATCTGGTAGGAATCCACAGCCTGAATGATAATCTCCGGATTATTTTTTATAGTAGTTTTTACTATATCTTCTATCTGCTTAGCGTTCAAAGACTGATCGCCTCCTCCGATATCGTTGCGTATGGCCGCTATGATATTCTGTTTTAGCTCTTCATCTTGCTGCTCGCTTGTTTTTCCACTATAGCGTGAATAAGCGAAGGCCAAGAAGGCAAAAAAACTTATGACACATAAATATGATAAGATAATTCTATGATTCATCAATCTTACTTGCATTTACAAAACCAGAGTAGATGTTAGAACATGAAAAGCAATTTAGCAACAAGGCATCTACCTTGAAACAAGAGATCCGGACGGCAACTGACCCACATGTTTCCACCTATATTTCAGCTTCGGCAGGGAGTGGTAAAACTACCCTATTGATTAATCGTATATTAAGAGTTGCCCTCAAGATCACAAAACTTTCAAGCGTACTGTGTATTGCCTTCACAAATGCTGCCGCTGATGAAATCAAAAGTAGGTTATGCGCCAAGGCCAGCAGGTGGATGATATGTGATGAGGATGAGCTCATCTCAGAGCTTAATGATCTTCAGGGGGGCGGGGCCACAAAGGAAGAGATAGAAAAAGCAAGAGGTTTATTCGCTCAATTTCTCCAGAGAGAGAATTCGATCAGGATTCAGACCATACACAGCTTTTGTTCATCTGTTCTGAAAGCTGCTGTCGTAATTGACGATGCAGGGAATGATATTATAGAAAATGGAAATGGAGGTGGGCAAGCTACTATTCTGGACAAGGTTGCCAAACAAAAGATGATAGAAGAAGCCTTTGATGAGGCAATGTCAATTGATGTAATAAGCGATCTTTTCTTGGAGAGGTTGGCAAAGCAATGGGATCTTGGGACGGTTAAGGATATGGTGATCAATGCTATTGCTATGCCTGTTTGGAGGAGTGAGCCGAACATGCAAGAAATTCATCAAAAATGTCGATATGTTATGGGATTGAGCGATCTTAGCCCTGAGATGGTAGATTTGCAAGATGACAAGGGGCTGACAGGGGGACGCCCTTCAGAGCGTCACGGCGTTATCCACAACATAGAGGAGTACTATGTCAAACATGGTTATATTGCATTTGAAGAACTTACTGCGATTATAGGCTATGAGGAAAGTGTAGTTATAATAAATGAATGGTTAATGGATGTAGGGAATATTGAAAAATTTCATGCATATAGTCTAATTTTTTTACGGCAAGATCTCAAACCAAGGGTTAAAGTCAAAATCATAGCCAAGGATGATAAAAGTTGGCAAATCATCCAATGTCAGGCCCATGAGCTTGCTAAAGTATGGGAAAAAATCAATGAACAACAAAGCTTCCAACTGCTGTATGATTTCTCTGTCCTAGCTAGCATTGTAAGACAAAAGTTTGTAGATAAGAAGAGGATGATCCTCGCCTTAGAGTATGATGATTTACTGCATAATACTCTAAATTTAATGAGAGATCAGCCACATATTTTGCACAATATTGATAATAAAATTGACCATCTTCTCGTAGATGAGGCCCAGGATTTGAGTTTGACACAATGGGACGTTATTCATGCAATTACCTCTGAATTCTACTCTGGTGAGGGGGCAAGAGGTGATACAAATAGAACTGTGTTCATCGTCGGAGATTACAAACAGTCAATATTCGGTTTCCAGGGAGCTGAGCCACGGGTATTTCTAGGGATAAAAGACTTCTATCATAGGGCATTTCGAGAAGCTAAAAAGCCCTGGTACGAGCTAGAGCTATCTATATGCTACCGATGCCATTCAGGGATACTAAGCTCAGTTGATAATGTATGCAATGGAGTCGATCTATTTGGTTTCGCAGATGGTGGTGATACTGATGAACAAACCGTACCTCCGGTTGATCATGATCAGTTGTTGATCAAGCATACTGCATTCAAAGAGGATAATAGTGAGCTGGAGTATAGAGGTTATCCTAGTGACCCAACTTTTACCGCAACAGAGTATAAGCCAGTTATTTTCTGGTCGTTTATACCAGAGATAGGAGAGAAAAGCAACGAATGGTTTGTTCCCACTGTTGCAAATCCCGAGAATATTGCAAGTAAGAGTATGCAAATGGCTAATTTTATTTGCAAAAAAACCCTTGAGGTAATGAAGATGTCTAATCCAAAGGACTCAATCCTCATTCTTTTTCGGAAACGATCTGACTTACTAAGGGATCTAATCGCCTTATTGCGATCCAATGGGATTAACGTAGAGGGGGAGGGAGGGAAGAACAATCTATTATTAGCCGATTTATTAGCTGTTGGTAGGTTTGCCCTCCAGCCTTTGGATGATCTTAATCTGGCATGTTTGCTCAAATCACCATTTGTCGGTGTGAATGATAATCAATTATTTGAGCTTTGTTACGGTCGAGATATTTCTCTTTGGCAGAATATTCGTCTCAAGAAGAATGTAGCATCGGACCGTGGTTATAGCAAAATGAATCACGCAATTGATGAAAATCATAAAATAATATCAGACTCCAAATCAAATATGGGAACTGAAACAGAAGGAGAATGCGGGTGGATAAGTTCTATTTACCAAAAGCTTTGTGAATTTCTATCCATACCATCATTATCAGCTCAAGAGTTCTATATTAATCTTTTACTCAGTGGTGATCATAATAGGATATTGCAAAGCTATAACGGTGAAACCAGCAAAGAAGCGTTTTTTGAGAGCTTTATTAATAAATTGCATGATTATCATGAGAGTAGACTATTTGGCGGGACGCTAGAGGGATTTATCCAATGGGCTGATGAAAGAGAGGAGGAATTCTCAAATTTAAATAAGTATAATACTTGCCATGTCAGCAACGAGCGAATCTGCGCAGATATCAGAATAATTAATCATGGCGAGATGGCGAGAGAAGATAGTATAGCAAAAGTAAAGATTGCAACAGTACATACAGCTAAAGGATCAGAAGCTGATATCGTCATTCTAGCTGATGCCTCTTATACTGATAACGTGCCCTACGAACCAATCATAGTCTGTGATGATTGGTTTATCTTAAATGCTAGCGCTGAAACTGCTTGTAATAGCCTAGTGCACATCAAGGAAAGGAGGCGAAGAGCGAGATGCGCGGAAGATATGAGATTATTATATGTCGCCATGACTAGAGCTAAAAAAGCACTCTATGTTGTTGAAGATGGACTAAATACAGGTGGATGGGCTGAGATTATTTCGCGATATAATTGTATATAAAACTGCCATGATTTTTATGGCGTGATGGCGATGTGATGATGTTATGTAATATACAGAGAGTTATATGGCGGTAAATCATATCATGCATAATGGCGATTTATAGGCGTCAATATTTTTATTTAGGTTATATGGTATAAAATTCTCTTTACCAAATGGTCTATTTGGTACAGAAACTAGGTAGGAATAATAAATAACCTTCTGGATATGGTAGGCGAGTCAATACAATCGGGACGCGATATATCTCCAATGGAAGCGTGGGAGATGTTAGTGGGTGACAAGAAGGCTATCCTTATAGATGTTCGTACCAAGGAGGAGTGGCTTTTTGTTGGTACTCCTTGCATTGATGAGGCGGACCAGGGATCACGTTTGTTTATGATCGAGTGGCGTCAACTACCATTGATGGAGATAAACTCAAATTTCATCAAGGAATTGCAGTTGAAAGTTGATGATCAGAAAACAAAGCTTGTGTTCCTGTGTCGTAGTGGACAGAGGTCGGCAGAGGTATGCGAATTTGTTGGCAATAGGGGTTATGCTTTTTGTTACAATGTAGAAGGGGGTTTTGAAGGGCCTTTGAGTGATAAAAGACACAGAGGGGAAGTCTGTGGTTGGAAGAAACTTGGTCTTCCTTGGCGGCAAAGCTGAGCTTGTTCTTCAGTAGGCAAATGAAGCGATTGTAAGTAGTAAGTAGAATTAAATGATATTACTATCTATTAATACCAAATTCCCGAGTGAACTAGCGGCGGGTGGGGTGTTTGTGGTCCATAGTAAGTTAAGTTGTTGTCGATATTATTATTAGGTAAAGACGATCTGAAGCCTATTATAAATAGGCCGTGATCTAGTTGGATGAACGGATACACTAACACCTACTGAGTGAACTATCACGAAGCGTTGTTGAAGGAGGAGTGACGATATACCAGACATTAACTTAACTTACTATATCATAAAGATAGACGGTGAATGCCACGTGATAATGACCAAGTTTCGGACATCATTGTTTTGATTAGTCATGGTATGGTTGTTTCGTGAATATGAATATACAAATTTACTTATATAAAATTTAAAGACCAGTATGGCCTTGACCTATCCTTAACAAGGCATCGTGACGATGCACTTCTCAGCTTTGAGATACATCTGTCCATCTTATTAACTATATGAATTGTCCATATTTACTATCTCAGATGTTTAACGACTTAATTGGTGAATATCTCAATGAAGCAATCTTGTTTTAAAAAAATGACTAATATAAATATTACTACATCATGCTTTGAGCATGATCTTGATCGCCGATCGTCTTTATTAGTGGATGAGTCTGCCAATCATATAGTAGCAAATGTCTCTTCATCTAGCGATGCCACCATAATCACTAATCATCATGATTGCGAGTATCATAATATCGTTAAACGCGCTAGTGGTGGTAAATATCTTAGCGATAATATCAGTAACGATGACAATGCCAATGTAGATCATGCCCGTGGAGATGGTGTCGAGGTATGGAATGCTTTATGCTTTTTTCTAAAAAGGGAATACGGCTCTAATCTTTATAAAAATTGCTTCATGCCACTAAAATTTGTAAGAGTATCAGGTGGATCTATAGTCTTGTCAGCCCCAAACAGGGCAATAAGGTCTTTGGTATTACAGACGTATTTTCATAAAATACATAATTTCATTACTTCCAACTATAAAGATATTTGTATTATAGAAGTTTTATTGGAACAACTAGATGAGCGCTCAAATGATAATCAGTCTATCCTGGTAAAGGTTGATAATATCTCTGAAAAAATCCAGTCTAATGGTCATGACAATGATGCTAAAATCGGCAGTAATGATCGTGATAAAAAATCGATATCATACACAAGTAAGAGTCGTGCTAATAGTCAGTTAACAATGGCATCCTTACTAGATAACAGTCTAACATTTGATAATTTTATCTATGGTATACCTAATAAAATTGCCTATAACGCCGCTAGGGAGTTGGCAGCTCATTCTTCATCCATTAACATAAACGGTTTATGTATTCATGGTGATATAGGTATGGGTAAGACTCACTTACTCCAGTCGATAGCAAATCAGATGTCATCGGAGATGAAAGTTGCATACTTTACCTGTGAAAAGTTTTCTCGTGAATATGTGAAAGCCATTAAGAATAATACATTGGGTGATTTCAAATATTATCTGTCAGAATTGGATATGCTGTTATTGGATGACTTGCAGTTTGTATGCGGGAAGCAAGGAACAGAAAGGGAGTTGACCCATGCCTTCGATGGCTTGATGGAGTTGAGCAAGAAAGTTGTTATTTCTTCTAGTCACCATCCATCTCAGCTTAATCTTGATCCAAGGTCTAAATCCCGCTTTGTTAGCTGTTTGGCGGTTGGTATTGATAAGTGCAATTTCGATTTAAGAATTAGAATATTGGAGCATAAATTCGTTCGTAACGAGATGGCGAAGCAGCTTGGTATCAATCAAGAAATGCTTTATTTAATAGCATATCATGTTGATAACAATATACGTGAACTTGAAGCTTCACTTAATAGAGTGGTTGCTTATTGCCGACTTGCTGAAATCAAAGCGAGCCCGGAAATAGTCCATGATCTTGTAGTTAGCAGGGCTGGTATGGGTGGTACTCGAGATAATCGGATGGTGTCTTATGAATCTATAGTACAAATAGTATCCGATTATTTCTCCGTAGATCAAATAGAAATCGTCTCTCGTAGTAGAACTGCAAAAATCTCTCATGCTAGGCAGGTTGCTGCCTACTTGATGAGAGAGTTGTCAAATATGAGTGTGAAACAAATTGGAATTTCCCTGGGCAATAGGGATCATTCAACTGTTGTCTATATGATCAATGCGGTGCGCAACCAAAGCAATGCATTGCGCATGCAACAGTTAGATGAAGTAAGAAGGCGCTGCATAGATGGCAAGTGATGAGAGGCAGTGTCCCATCTACCACAATGCTGATTCCAGCTTTTGCCCATGTAGAATTGAAAATACAGAACGAACTACCATGCCATGAGCAGGTGGGTATAAGTCATACCAGTTCCCGCTTTTAACTACTGCTGCGACTTTTTGCCTTTTTGGTTTGACTTCGCTTCCAGCTTGTCTATTGCATTTGGCTTGTGCCCATTCCATCTGGGCTTGTCCATTACTGATATCAGAACTACATAAAAGAAAATTTTAACTTTTTCAAATTCTACGTCATTGATGGAATCTTAGCTAATACCTCAATCTTTCTGGTGTTCTTTCTGGTGTTTTGCCATTCGAAGTAGGAGATAAAATATCCAAAAGGAAAGATGGTTTAGTTGCAGTATCATTTTTACGCTTTGGACTAGGACTCCATGCATTTTCAGCAATATGTTGATCATCATATTTTTTTAGA
>CAIOSF010000232.1 GCA_903860855.1 uncultured Alphaproteobacteria bacterium
GGTAAAATGCTCATCTGCAGCACAGTGCGATGATCTAAGACAGTCTATCAATCTCGAAAAGAGCGGCCACACATTACTAAAATAGTCGATAAAACTGGTGCTGGCGACGCTTTTGCAGGAGGATTTTTATATAGTTATGTAGCGAGAAATGATAATTTACTAAAATCCGGCAAGCTCGGAGCCGAGATCGCGGCCAGGATAGTACAGAAATTTGGCACAACTCTGGATTGATAACAAGGCATGACCGATGAGAGGTGAGAGGAGCTCAAGACAGAATTTGGCATAATAGGCAAATATAGTCACATCTCTCTATCACCACCTCTCGAGCATTAATACTCCTTCGAATCTATTATATTTTCATAATCCACAAGATTTTTTTAATAAAAAGTTTTTGTCTACGCCTTAAAAGGTGCTACAATCTCGTTAAATTCCCAAAATGGTTACTACAAATGAGCGGCACCGTATTTAAACTGATAGAGCTCCCCTATGGTCTGAATGAGTTAGAGCCATATATTTCGGCCAAGACAGTTGATTTTCACTATAATAAGCACCATCAGACCTATGTAAACAATTTAAATGCTCTTCTCGCTGATAAAGGATGGTTTGCCGATAATCTTGAGAGCATCATAATGCAGACCTATAAAAACGATGAAGGAACTGCGGTATTCAATACCGCGGCTCAAGTTTGGAATCACAACTTTTATTGGCACTCCATTTCCCCTGGCGATGATAAAAAACCTAAGGCAGAGTTACTTAAACAAATAGAAAGAGATTTCGGTGATTTTACAAAACTCAGGGATGAGTTCATAAAAATGGGCTTAGCACAGTTTGGGAGCGGCTGGGTATGGTTGATTTGGGACTCCAAAGATGCTAAACTTAAAATTGTAAAAACCAGCAATGCAGAGATGCCCATGCTCTTTCATCAAAAAGCCCTACTAACATCAGATGTATGGGAACACAGTTACTACCTTGATTACCAGAATCGTCGTAAAGAATATCTCGAGAAATTCTTCGATAACCTGGCGAACTGGGAGTTTGCTGCTCATAATCTCAGTCTCGTGAGATAATCTCATGGCGTTTTTTAAGCGTAATTCTAAAACAAGTAATGGCGCCACTAGTGATGTTGGTAAAGATACCTTAAAAAGCTGGTATCAAGAGACATATGAAACAGCCATAATTCAGAGGAATTTGTTTGTTGTAATTAGCATCATAGCTGTCATTACAACTCTTGTTTCTGTTATGGTAGTGCGCTATATCAAAAATACAAAATCGATCGAGCCGTTCGTCATAGAAATTGAACGTAAAACTGGTATACCAACGGTCGTCGATCCAGTGAGCATTAGGGATTACTCTGCAAACGAAGCTGTACAAAAGTATTTTATCATGAAATATATTAGGGCTAGAGAGGAGTATTATTATCAAACATTTCAGTATAATTTTGACACTGTAGTCAGAGTTTTATCAACGCCAACGATCTATTATAGCGACTACCGACCTAAATACGCCGCCAGCAATCCTAATAGTCCTTATAATTTATATGGCCAAAACACAACCCGCTCTGCCAAATGGAAATCTATTATATTCCAAAGCGAAAAAGTAGCGCAAGTGAGGCTGACTTTAGAAACCCAAGGATCCAGCTCCTCTCAGTCAGATAAATTAGTATTAATTGCTTTTGATTTTCAAAATGTCGAGATGAATGATAATGAGAGACTGGTAAATCCTCTGGGCTTTGTCGTTACTATGTATAAGATAGAGGATGAGAATAGATCATAAATGATAAAAGCCTTGATTAACTTACTTATACCAGCTCATATTTTTAAATACCTGTGCCTTGTTTGCTACTCATATATGTACAATAGGCTGCACTACGCACTATTTAATCTGAGATCCAGTACAAGTCGCCTCTTGGGTTATATGCGCGCCTTATCATCCACATGCATTTGTGTACCATTTGTCATTGCATACTCCTTGCTGGTTCAACCAGTGGCCTATGGTAGAGATGAACCAATAGTCACAGATAGTCGTATCAAAACATTTGTCTATAGTGAAAACGAGGTATTCCCCATAGTACTGCACTTTGGTTACCAAACAGCAATCGAGTTTGGTAGGGGAGAAACTATTCAGACTTATTCTGTAGGAAACAACTATGCTTGGCAATTTTCGGCCGTAGGCAGGACCCTGTTCATTAAGCCATTCGAAGAAAACATAATGACCAATATGACGGTCATTACTAATAAAAGACGTTATTATTTTGAACTCGTATCAAAAATGGCAGCTGAAGTAATAGATGAGGAAATGGCCTACGCAATCCGCTTCTTTTACCCAGATGATGCGGGTGATACACTAAAACCAGCAGACACAGCTTCTATAGATGCTCAAGCAGCTTCTAATATAGATATAATCAAACCCTACAACTTCAACTATATTGTATCAGGACCAACAAAAATAGCACCATCATCTGCCTTTGACGATGGCATCAAAACCTACTTCCAGTACGAAGAAGGGGTAAAGTTCATGCCTGAAATCCATATTATAGAAAACGGCAAAAAAACCATGGTCGATGGCAATGTTGTCGGTAATTACTTGGTAGTTAATAAAATCGGATCAAATTTTGAGCTGAACTACAAAGGACAAAAAGCAGAAGTAAAACAGAAGCAATAGGATGGATTGAGCACGGATAAAGGCATGCCAGAGGAAAATAAAACCAGCACTAATACTATCGATGTAGAGGGAGTAGAAGTAACTGCTAACAATGAGCAAGGAGGCGAATCTACCGCTAGCACTATCCAGAGCAAATTGCCCTTTTCTATGGTTGCTGCTGGGGCGAATCAAAAGAAGATCATAGTTGTTGCTATTATGGCGGCCACTGTCATAGGCTTATACTTCCTATTTTTTCGAGCAGATACTGGGCCAAAAGCCAAAAAAAGCACAACAAATAAGGCGGAAATAGTTCAGCAATCTGTATCAGTTACAAAAA
>CAIOSF010000233.1 GCA_903860855.1 uncultured Alphaproteobacteria bacterium
AGATCAGAAAATTCTTCCTCAAGAGCCATAGTAAGCTCCACTAGATCAAGGCTATCTATGTTAAAATCAGCGGTGAGGCTATAACCTATATATTTCTCTAGGTTACTGATTAAATCAGCCCCCCTCCCATCATTTAACTTGCTAGCGATTACTTTTGCGACTCTCATAGAAATCGCGTCGTTAAATTGAAGTTTTGCTTCAGTCATTCGACTCATTATCAAATATTGACGATAGGCTGAGATTAATAGCATATCTTTCTTATCATTGTCAAAATCTTTCGATGTTGCAAACTTGAGAGGTCGCCATATGATTAGGTGAAATTAACTAAAAAACTAGGTAACTTGAAGTGTCCAAGGATTCAAATTTTTTTATAAATTTCGGGCTTTTCTCTGCAAAAGAGCTCGCTGACAGACTGTCAGTCTTGTCTATAGTTGGAGATCAAAGTATCGTACTATCTGGCATGGCAACTCTAAAAGACGCCCAATCTTCAGACATAAGCTTTTTGGCGAATCCAAAATACAAATCTCAGTTTGAGAATACTGAAGCAGGAGCATGTATAGTTGATAAAAGCTTTCTTGATCCAGAAAAAGTCTATGAGATAGTCAATAGAAATAACCAGATCACGCTACTTGTGAGTTCAAATCCTTACCATGATTATGCTTTAACGTTAGAGCTTTTTTATCGCGATAAGTATGACCACAAAGCCGCTAGTCAAGAAAGCATGGATCCATCGGCTATCATAGGTAATAACTGCATCATAGGCCAAGGAGTGATCATAGGAGCTGATGCAGTTATAGGTGATGATTGCCATATTATGGCTAATAGTTATATAGGGGCAGGGGTTAAAATTGGCAATGAAGCGATTATACATTCTAATGCTAGTATAACCTACTGCTATATAGGTGATAAATGTATCATTCATAGCGGAGTCAGAATTGGTCAAGATGGATTTGGTTTTGCTCCTAGCTCTAAAGGAATAATCAAGGTTAAGCAAATAGGTTGCGTAATAATTGGGAATAATGTGGAAATAGGTGCTAATACTTGTATTGATCGAGGGGCTATAGGAAATACTATCATAGGAGATGACTGTAAGTTAGATAATCTGGTCCAAATAGGACATAATGTCGTAATGGGCAAAGGCTGTCTTGTAGTTGCCCAGGTTGGTATATCTGGTAGTACAAAAATTGGCGAATATAGTATGATCGGTGGTCAGGTCGGGATTGCAGGTCATTTAGATATCGGTAAGAGGGTGCAGATAGCGGCTCAAGGAGGAGTTATACAGAATGTTGATGATGATATGATAGTTGGGGGAACACCAGCTGTTCCGATCACTCAATGGCACAGACAAAGTATATTTTTGCGAAATGCTGTAACAAAAAGAAAATCGTCGAAATAATGCTAGGATCTATTTGAAACAATTATATCGCCTCTCTTACACTCTTTGTATTTCCCCATTTGGGGCTTGATATAATTATAACATTTTAAATCAAAATCAATGACGAACGACTTACTGCGCAGAATCCATGCTGCTCGACAAAAGATTAAAAATGGCACAAATCACGAGGATAAACGAGATTATCGCTCCTCTGTCGCTAAGGTTATTATCGATCTCATAGCCTCAGTTGGAGTTGGTGGCTTTATCGGTTATGAAATTGATAGATATTTTATCATAGCACCATTTTTCTTGATCTTATGCACTCTCATCGGTATGGTTTCAGGTATATTAAGTTTGTATCTTGGCGCTGTGAACGGTGCCAGGAACGATAGCGTTATAATAGACAATGATATAAAAAAGTGATGTCACAAAAAATTGAAAAAATTTATTTTAACATGCTGCAACAATGGCTATTGTTTTCGGTTATTGTTTTTTTGCATTCCACTTGCTTTGCAAGCAACGTACAGATCACCAGCGAGCGCTTAAACCTCTTCGATGAGTCTCGCGATCGTAGCATTCCAGTTGAAATATACACTAAGGAGACATTGGAAGATGGGCCGATGGTTGGTAAGATTCCTGTTGTAATTATCAACCATGGTCATGGTATTAAGAATACAGAGTATTCGTTTATAGCGAATGCCCTGGCTGAGAAAGGTTACTTTGTTATCAGTATTCAGCACCAACTGCCAAATGATCCAGAGCCGGTACGGAAAAATACTATCTTTGAAACACGTAAACCTGGATGGGAATGTGGTGTCCAAAACATATTATTTACTCTTTCTACCATTATGCGAATGGTAGAAGATTTGAATTTTGATGACATCACACTGATAGGCCACTCTGGTGGCGGAGATATATCTATGCTATTTACGTCGCTACATCCCGAACTCGTATCAAGAGTAATATCTCTTGATTCTCTAAGATTTCCATTTTCCATTAACATGCAAGTTGAGCCGATAAACAAGATAGATTCAAATGGAAATGTAGTAGACGAGTTAGGAGCCAAGCCAAATGAGGCAGGCGAGTTGCAGAAAAAGATTCTGAAGGCTCATAGAGATAAGGTTCATATCCTCACTTTAAGGGCAACTGACACAGAGGCGGATGAAGGCGTGCTACCTGAATCAGGAGCGGCAATCATTACAATCAAAAATGCAAAGCATATTA
>CAIOSF010000234.1 GCA_903860855.1 uncultured Alphaproteobacteria bacterium
CCGAACATCACCCCAATTTTCATCCTTATTTGGTTGATGAAAATTATAGCGCAATTAGATTTAGAAACGGTTGCGGTAAGCTTACGAAGGGCTTGACTCATTAATCTAGCTTGCAGACCTACGTGGCTATCTCCCATCTCTCCTTCGATTTCAGCCTTTGGTACCAGGGCGGCGACGCTATCGATCACGATAACATCAAGAGCTCCTGATCTTACCAAAGTATCTGCTATCTCAAGAGCTTGTTCTCCAGTATCTGGCTGAGAAATAAGCAATTTACTGATATCTACTCCTAGCCTTCCAGCATATTTAGGATCAAGAGCATGCTCAGCATCGATGAAGGCGCAACATCCACCGATTTTTTGCGCCTCAGCTATAGCATGTAAGGCTATTGTTGTTTTACCTGAGCTTTCTGGTCCAAAAACCTCAATCACCCTACCTCTTGGCAGACCACCAACTCCTAGCGCTATATCCAAACCTATGGAGCCTGATGAGATTACCGAAACCTCCATATCCTGTCTGCTGCCGAGCATCATTATGGCTCCCTTACCACAAGCTTTTTCTATATGTTTGATTGCTGCTTCTAATGCGTCTTTTTTATCCACTGTGATATATATATGGTTTTAGTCGCTGTGATTTTTGCAACAATTTTATCTCTTTGGCAAGCTCTTTCCTATATCATATAAAACATGTAATAGTTATTTAACACCAGATCTCGAATTAAATAATGCTATGATCGATGAGCCACATGGAATGACTGCAAGCCAAACCGAAGGCAAAGCGGCAGTAGTTGAAAGGGGGATCTAGTATAGCTAACTTAGATGCATAGAGAAACTGATGAGTATAAACATTTTTAAATTGGAAAAATATCTTTCAAAATATGAATTTTCAGCGCCATATTTATTATGCTGTTCTGATGCTGAAAGCCTTGGTATGCAAGAAGTTATCGATATGGCCACACCTCATGACAAAGAATTGTGGCATAGTTTACGCCTTGGTTATACAGAAGCAAGGGGCTTACCGGTTTTGCGAGAACAAATCGTTAATAGTTTGTACCCAAACCTTAATTCGAAGCAAATTTTATGCTTTGCAGGAGCGGAAGATGGAATATTTTGCTCACTTCATACGCTATGTGAGCCGGGTGATCATGTTATTGTGCTAACGCCATGCTATCAGTCCCTTATGGAGATACCAAAATTAAAGGGAGCCACGATCACAACCATTCCATTAGATGAGGCAAACGATTGGCGCATATCTCTGAAGGATATAGAGGGAGCCATCCAGTCAAATACGAAATGCATTGTGATTAATTTTCCTCATAACCCCTCGGGTCAGGTGATTACACAAGAAGAGTTATCTGCTCTGGTGAGCATATGTAAACAATGCGATTTATGGCTCTTTTCTGATGAGGTTTACCGCTTGCTAGGTAAACCAAACAAACCATGGGCTGAACCAGCTGCTGAAATTTATTCGAAGGCAGTATCTCTAGGAGTAATGAGTAAGGCTTACGGCATGGCCGGTCTGCGAATTGGCTGGATTGCCTGTCAAAACAGCGAGTTACTTGAAAAAATCGAATATATCAAGCATTACACATCCATATGTAATAGCGCTCCTGCAGAGATTATCAGTCTTATTGCTCTTAAAAATAAAGATCTGATATTGGCCAAGAATAATCAAATTGTTTCAGAAAATCTAGCCTTGCTTGATCACTTTGTTGATGAATACCGACACCTCTTTTCATGGGTTAGG
>CAIOSF010000235.1 GCA_903860855.1 uncultured Alphaproteobacteria bacterium
CCACCGTTTACTAATAGATTTGGGAAGCGGGCGGGGAGGACTTTTGGTTCAATTTCGGAGCCATCGTAGTTATCTTGAAAATCAACTGTGTCCTTTTCTATGTCAGCTAGTAACGCTTCATCTGAAATACGCGCCAATCTCGCCTCGGTGTAACGCATTTGAGCTGGTGAATCACCATCGATCGAGCCGAAGTTACCCTGACCATCTATCAGGGGATGCATGAGAGAGAATGGTTGTGTCATGCGAGCTAGAGAAGAATATATAGGAGCATCTCCATGTGGGTGGTATTTACCCATAACTTCACCGACAACCCTGGCTGATTTGCGATAAGGCTTGTTATAGTGGTTACCGGTATTATGCATAGCATAGAGAGTACGTCTATGTACCGGTTTCATGCCATCACGATAATCAGGGAGTGCGCGGCTTACAATGACGCTTACAGCATAGTCTAGATATGACTGCTGCATCTCTGATTCAATAGAAACTTGAAAAATTCCAGTTTTGTTATTTGTGGACAAGGAAACTTACTAGTGAATGATTTTGGTAGGGCGATTCTAGTAGAAAACTACTAAAAATAAAGCAAAACTTTACCTTTTGCAGGTGTAGAGGCGGTTGCCTATGCGTTGCTCATGCTAACGAGGTGCTACTTTTTCATCCGTGCTTATATCGAGGGTTGAGTTAATATCAAGTCCTCATTTTAAATCGCTATCTCGTTCTTTTTCTCCTATATTTATAGTTAGGTTATGCAATATCATCGCTCTTTGCATCGTTTTATCTGGGAATTGGTAGGAGGAGATGGCTGGCATAGTATGCTAAAATAAGGCTTAGTATCGGTCAAGTTATACCAAAGGTAGATGAGATGGTAATAAAATATACTTGTAACCTTGCTCTATCATCTATATTCTGCAGCTCAATTGGAGAATATTTGATACAGCAAATAATGCAACTAACTCTGGAGTGGCTTAAGAAATATCTCGATGTTAAGCATGATGTGAGTCTCGATCGTATAGAGAAAACCTTAAGCGATATAGGTCTTGAAGTTGAGGAAATTGTCGATAATACTACAAAATATAAATCATTTGTTATTGTGCATGTTGAAGAAGCTATACCACATCCAAACGCTGATAAACTAAAATTATGCAAGGTTTTTGATGGTCAGAATAGACTTCAGATTGTTTGTGGCGCTAGCAATGCCAGGGCTGGTATTAACGTCGTTTTGGCACCAATAGGATCAGTTATTCCAGGCAACGGTTTGGTGATTAAAGCTAGTAAAATTCGTGGAATTGAAAGTCAGGGGATGCTTTGTTCAGCGGAGGAGCTTTGTCTGGGTGGGGCAACCAATTACAATCATAACTATACGCAAGAAAATGAAGGGCAGATAAGTGATGGTATCATTGAATTACCAGCAAATGCAGGGATTGGAATATTATTTGCTGATTTCGCCAATCTTAACTCGGTGGTGTTTACGATCGGGTTGACTCCAAACCGTCGACTTGATGCCGCTTGTGTGATGGGAATAGCGAGAGATCTTGCCTCTGCTGGCCTTGGGAGATTTAAGGATTTTTTGGCGCAATTTGCCGAAAATCATTCCGTCACTGACCATAAATTTAGTGTAAATATACCTCATTTGAAGGCAAAAACAATTGATGAAATGCAAAGTCTCGATGGCATTAAAGTAAGGGTAGATGAACCTAACCTTTGTCACGAACTTAGGTTGTTTTTGATTCAGAAAGTGGAATCAAGATATACTGGCCCCATCACTGATTGCTCACCAATTGAAAGTCATGGGTGTAAAGAGGTGGGGCTGCATATAGCCTCACAACTCTCTGCCATCGGTCATGACTACCAGCTACCCCTGGTCATGCTATCAAATTTTGCGATGTTTGATGCTGGTAGGCCAAACCACATGTATGATGCCGATAAAATTCATGGTTCTATTATTGTACGTTTATCTGAGAAAGGAGAGGAATTCAAGGCATTAAATGGTAATAGTTATACTCTTCCTGAGGGTTTGCTTGTAGTTGCTGACGAAGAGGAGATACTCTCTGTAGCTGGAGTGATGGGAGGAGAGGGGAGTAAAATCACAGAGAATACCAATAGTATTATAGTTGAAATTGCAAATTTTAATCGAGATGCCATTGCTAATTCTGGCAGAATCCTAAATATACATAGTGATTCACGTTATCGATTTGAAGGTGGTATCGATTCCGGCATAGGGGAGAGATTTGAAAACTACTTAGTAGATTTGATAAAACAAAACTGCGGCGGTGAGTTGATTAATAAGCTTTGTATCGATGGTAATAAGCCAAATTATGTGGAGAAAGTTGTTTTTAATCCAACATTAGTAGATGGAATGGTTGGGCACCCTATAGATAAACAAAAGATAATTCAAATTCTCTCTGTTCTTGGCTTCCATGTTGATATTATTGCAGATTCTACATGGCATCTGCCAGTACCAAGTCATAGATTGGGAGATGTTTGTACACAAGAAGATGTAGTGGAAGAAATAGTACGTATGCATGGCATTGGTAGTATTCCCTCTGCAAGAATGGAAATAAGTCCTATATTATCCCATGATTCAGTTATAGATAATCTGAGAAAAGCTAAAAAAAATCTATATGCAAGAGAAATGATGGAGGTGCTTACTTGGTCATTCATTGATAGAGATGATTATCTACTGTTTAATAATTGCAATAATTGTACTGTTTTTGATGTAGAGAGCGGTGATGATAGGGATAATAATGGTAAAATTAAGACTGATAATGAAAAGATAACAAGTACAAACATACCAAGTATAAATAATCCAATTAGTAAGGATATGGCCGTAATGAGGTCATCTATAATTCCAAGTCATTTGCGAATTGCCGCTGCTAATCTCAATAGAAACCAGAAAAACATCTCATTATTTGAGTGTGCTAAGATTTATGAATTAAATGACAATAAATCAAATAATAATAAAGCTGGTGCGAACACACGGGAAAATGGCAAGAAGAAGGAAGTTGGTGATTCGGTTGATAATTTGCTAAATCACCTAGGTGGATCTAAGCCCAGCCCACGCGATGACATGCTTGCAAGTAGTGTGTCGGAGTCTCGATGTATAGCTGGGCTACGCATAGGTTATAACACTAAGAATAGTCTGCATGAGCAAGTAAGGGCATGGGATTTCTTTGATGTTAAGGCTGATGTAATGGGGGTTTTTAGCGCCTTTGGTGTAAGCGCTAAGGATGAGGATTATTCTATCGACCGCAAGGCCCCTGATTACTATCACCCTGGCAAGAGTGCGGCCATTTTTTTAGGAAAAACTCTATTTGCTTATTGTGGCGAGATTCATCCAGCAATTTGCAAAAAGTACGATATTCCAGGAGGTGCTTTGGCATTTGAAATTTTTATAGATAATATGCCAAATAAGAAAAAAAGCCTTACCCCTCAGGCTTTATCCAGATATCAAGAAGTCCAGAGAGATATAGCTTTTGTCATTGATGCCATGATACCATCTATTGAGTTAGTGAAAATTGCTTTGTCGACCAAGCTGGATATGGCAGTGGCTGGCATTATTCGTAATGTAGAAATGTTTGACGTTCACTTAGGGATAGTAGAGAACACATCTATTGTGCAGTCAAATGTAGATGACAAAGATATAGGCGGCCAAATAAAGGAAAAAAAATCTGTCGCTTTGCGTCTTACACTACAGGCCGATGATCGAACCTTGGGTGATGGCGAAATTCAGGCGGCATTACAATCAGTAATTGACGCAATCATTGAGAGGTGTAATGCAAAAATTCGAGATGGGAGCTGATTATCGATGGTTTTGTGTGAAGTAAAATTTGGCTTTTTGTTACTTAGCGCATGAAGTTATTTGTTCAAAATGGAGAGCTGGCATAATGAGCATTTCATTGGATTTTGGCATGTCTTAAAGGGATGGCTGGGGTAGATGGATTCGAACCACCGGATGCTGGTATCAAAAACCAGTGCCTTACCACTTGGCTATACCCCAAAAAACTATAATAAGTAGATCAACCGAAAGAAGATCGATACCAATCGCACTCAAGGCTACATACATCATGTAAACAAAATGCTACGATGAACAAAATGCTAAACGAAATATGAATACTCTGCTAAAAAATCTGAGAGTACAGCGTTTTACTGTACTCCATGAGGCAACAAAACTAGTGCATAAAATGCACGGCGCTATTATACGCATAAAACTTAATCATTTGCAAACTGTTTATTTAGAGTAAATACTCATACCAAACTCAGTTTTGAACATCACATAACTGACTGATTATATACATTTTTAGATCTTGCTTTGTATTTTTTCCTGTTTTACCATGAAGCTTAGGGTTCATATGGTGATACTCTGATACTCTGATACTCTGATACTCTGCGATATAAATTTTAAAATTTAGTGGGAAAACGGATGCAAGGAAATGGAAGCGAGAATGATGCAAAAAAGTTTGCAATAATGGCGGATCCGACCGTTATTGCGGTTAGGGCTGCTTTAGATAAGATGGGTATCCCCGTTATCCTGGTCTATGAGGGGCCTATCCAGAGCAGTTTTGTGAAGCGGCAAATAGGGGTGATAAATCGTTAGCTATGTTCGTATTAGCGAAAGTGGTTGAAGTCCAGGTCATGACCCATGTACCGGAGATAAAGGGTGATCTCGATAGCCTGCTAAAAGTCGATGAATAACATGGTAAAAAACAAGTTGAGGGTTTTATTATCGACTGTTTTACTCTTTTAAAAGCATTTTGCAATAATGAGAATGAAGTCCCTGCTAAGCTTAAGGTGAGCGCTAAGCAATTCGCTATCGATTATGTCGAGGAGCTTAATAAGGTGGATGGGCAATCTTGATAAGAGATTGCTCAACCTGGTAAATAATCTCCAAGGCTCTCTGGAAGCAACGCTTAATGAGGCTAAAGATATTAGCAAATAGCCAGTGGGCTTCGTTGATAAGCTAAGTTCACAAGAGAAAGGAAGGGATGATAAAGGTAAAGTTATCGGGTAGATAGTGCTGGCAGAGATATCGTGATGGGCTGTAGCCGAGTTTTTTCAACAATGCCGAACTTATCGCGGTGGTGTCAGCTCAATTTTAGATGCATACTAAACTTAATTGACTAATGTCATAAACCAAATGATGGATTCCAATTCTCACCGCAACAGTCCTCGCCAAAGCTTAAACTCGCACCATATCTCACCTCCTGTGGCTATAATCGCGAATGCTACTCCAAGACTCAACAAATGGATCTTGGATCGTATTCTAGCAGATTCTAGATTGGAAGCAGGATCTGGTGGCATTATACCAGTTTCCGAATTAAATGTGGGATCTGGTATTGTCCCTCCCAGCCATATCATTTGCTTAGATGGCATATTTCGTCATGCCTACAGAGCTGGTATACGACCTGATGTGATCCTAGGAGATCTTGATTCAATAACGAAAAATGATATCAGGCTAGCGAAGGAATTAGATATACCTGTCTTATCAATGCCAGATCAAAATCATTCTGATTTTGCTAAAGGCATTAGCTATTGTCTTGAGAAGTATCCTAATACAGAGATTGTTATATACAATGCTCTGGGCGGTGACCGCCTTGACCATACCCTAGTAAATCTTGGTTATTTAAAGAGGTTTTTTTCTAAAAACAGGACGATCATTTTGGTTGAAAAATGGCAGAAAACTCAGTTTCATAGCAATGAGATACTTAGGATTCGTGGGCCGATAGGGTCAGATCTCGCTGTTATGTCTATGCCGAAAGCCAGGGTATCATCAAATGGCCTACTATATGACATGAAGGAAGCGGAGCTTGAGGTTGGTCGGTTTGAGAGCTCATCAAATGCTATGGCCTGCAGTGAGGCCATCATCATAATCGAGGGTGACTGCCTTGTGGTTTTGAGTCATTCTCAGGAATTGATGAGAGAATGAATATAGTAGCCAAGGAATTCATAGGGAATAAATGCAATCATAATATAAGCTCTCGAATTAAACATTATAAGGCGAGGGCGAATAGCCTATATATTATCACACTAGGGGACAAAAAAATATTTCAAAGACTAGTAAGATTCGTATCTTAGGACATTACAAGCATCTTAAGTATATAGAATGTTACTAGGGCCTGTCATCAATCGAATTGACACATTGTCATACTTCTGCAATATTCATTTAAGGATAGGCAAAATTAATGGGTTATTGATGCGTCGTTATGGGTTAAAGGATGAGCAATGTGATCGGATAAAGAATATATTACCTGGTCGAGAAGGTACTGATGGAGCTCACGCCAAGGATAATCGCCTCTTCATCGAGGCGGTGTTATATAGGTATCGTGCCGGTATACCGTGGCGAGATCTTCCAGCTCGTTTTGGTGACTTTAGAGTTGTGCATTTGCGTCATATGAGATGGAGTGAGAATGGAGTGTGGAATATGATATGCAAGGCATTAGCCATGGATGCTGATAATGAATATGCTATGATTGACTCAACCATAATTAGAGCCCATCAACATAGTTCTGGCGCTAAAAAAAAGAGCCGAATGATCATCAGGCCATTGGCAGGAGCTCAGGAGGCTTAAGTACAAAAATCCATGCAACATGCGATGCTTTAGGTAATCCAACTGGATTTTGTCTTACGCCGGGACAAGCTCATGACCTGGAAGGGGCTGATATTCTAATCGAATCCATAAATGCTGGGGCTTTGCTTGCGGACAGAGCTTATGATGCCGATGATCGTATAATTGGCAAATTACAAGCAAGAGAATGTATTGCAGTCATACCATCTAAAGTTAATAGACTGAAAATTTGCGATTATGACAAAGAGCTTTACAAAGCCAGACACTTAATCGAGAATTTCTTTGCGAAACTTAAACAATTCAGAGCCATCGCCACTCGCTATGATAAAACTGCTAGAAACTTCCTGGATGCTATCTATCTAGTAGCCTCTTATATCTTGTTAACTTGATTGATGACAGGCCCTAGTAAGTCCAGCATTTTGCTTAATTGACTTATGAAAATGAAGTAGGCGCAAGCGAAGTAGCCGTAACGAAATAGATAAGCAAAGCGAAGTCAAATGCTTCAATTCTCCACCGTTTTTGATAAATATTATATATATTGGTCATTTTCCAAGCTTAAATCATTTGTCACTAAATATAGAATCCATCTCGATGCATCTTCGTTTACGAAGGTTTTTTTGATTATCAACAAAGGATAATCTATTCCTTTGAGATAAACTGTAAGAGGTTTTTCATCTTCTAGCTTCAATCCTAAAAAACCTTCTATTGAGAATTTATCCATGATAACTGGCTGGTATATTGACTAATAAGGATGCTTATCCATAGTTCGGGTTTATAACGATTTATAATAAAGCTTGAAAAACAAATCGCACAGCCATCGCATATCATAGCCACACTTTTTATTTTCTTTGATTTTTATTTTCTTTGATCATTCTGCGTGCACGCTCTACAATATTACGTTTACGATATGAATTTGTATTACAGTAATTTTCTTACTTGATGGCGTCATTATAAAAGCTGCCATCAAATCAGGAGCTAAAGAGATCAGAGTACTGCGATGCGCTAGCTCTATCATAATAAAGCACTACACACAATATGGCGGCCGGCAACAAAACCACTATAGCAACCTCATTCCCAGCAAATGCTCAATACAAGTAATGCTCAGAACCCTACCGCGAGGTGTCCTCCCCACGAAACCTATCTTGATCAGATAAGGCTCGATGCTATCCTCAATAGTTGTAACATCTTCAGACAAACCACTTGCTATTGTTTCAATGCCAACTGGCCCACCATTATAATGGTGCATTACATATTGCAGATATCTATAATCCACATCATCTAGTCCTATACTATCGATTTTAAGATTCTTGAGAGCGAAATTAACAAAACTAATATCAACCGTTTCTTGACTGGAAATCTGGGCAAAATCTCTAACTCTACGCAAAATACGCAAAGCTATGCGTGGAGTGCCTCTGGACCTTGAAGCGATTTCTTTGGCTGCATCATCGTGAATCAAGGTTGCAAGAGACTTTGCTCCTTTAGCCACTATCTTAGTTAATTCTTCATGGTTATAAAAATCGAGCCTCATAGGAATACCGAACCTATCCCGCAATGGATTGGTTAAGAGCCCCAACCTGGTCGTTGCTCCAACTAGGGTGAACGGGGGCAGATTGATCCTCATAGTTCTAGCTGCAGGACCATCACCTACCACGATATCTAGAACAA
>CAIOSF010000236.1 GCA_903860855.1 uncultured Alphaproteobacteria bacterium
CCTGCAAGTTGTTCTACAGGATAGGAATGTATGACGCTATAGATAGTAAGTTCAGAATGAATATAGACCAGTACGACTCAGCTTTTGAGAAAACCTTTAGTCAAATGAATAAGTGAGAAATGATAATTATATATTAGGAAGCAATTTTGGTGTTAATATAAACGACATGTGAAAGTATTTTCTTTAAAACTAACTAGCCAATATTAAATATGAGGGTAACAATAGAAATATCGAAAGTTTATAAAGCGGTGACAGACGGGGAATTGGAGATAACACCGAGCGGAGAAATATGGAGAATACAAAAGAGGGGTTGGGATAGCGGGGAAAGGAGGGCAGTCAGTCGACCTTGCAAAAGGGTGAGGGCGGAACATAAAACGGGGCTGGGGTATTTGCAGATACGGGTCATGTATGAACTTAAAAGAATGAATATGCAAGCGCACCGATTGATTTACTTTCATTTTTACGGGGATATTCCAGCGGGCTTAACGGTGAATCATAAGAATGGAAAGAAATCAGACAACCACCCAGACAATTTAGAATTAATGACAGACAAAGAGCAGGTAGCCCATTCGAGAGGTGTATTGAAAAGGGGTAGGTTGAATCAAAACGGCGAGAAGAATTGCATGGCAAAATTAACAGACTCTCAGGTCATAGAGATAAAAGCAAGGAGACTGAATGGGGAGAAATTAAATGCTGTAGCGAAAGATTACGGCATAAGTTATAAAACCGTATCAAAAATAGCAAAAGGGCAACGATGGACACATCTTTGAGTTGAAGTGTTTCTATCCGTGTCATGGAAGCAACATCGAAGAGTTCCCTGAGCATCTAAGAGTAAGAGAGTTTCCAAAACAAAACCATAAATAATGACAGTAAAAGAATTAAGAGTCGGGAATATAGTTGGAAGCGTAGATGCAATACTAAAGGTTGTCCAGATAGGAGCTGCTACAGTTTATGTTATTGATGAAAATGAAAAGGAAGTCTGGAGAAACATAAGAGACCTACATCCAATACCTCTCGACTATGCACACTTCGAGAATTGCTTCGATGGCTGGGATAACGAGATAGAAGCAGACGATGAACTGAAAGAGCAGCTAGAGCTAGAAGAAGGCGAGGTAGCTTGCACATTAGAGTATTTCAATAAAGAGTGTACCATCGGAGTTGAAATAGAAAATGGCGTGACAACGGTAACACTATATGCTGATATTGTAGATGAAGTCGGTCAACTTGCAAAGCAGGGTGCATATGAGCTGGAGTATGAGAACATGTCTTTGCATCAATTTCAAAACTTGATATTTGCCATTACGGGTGAAGAGCTTAAAATGAAAAAATCATGAATGTAGAGCTATCGAAAGAATTAGCATTTTGCAATAAGGAACAGTCAATACTTCTTAAAGAGTTGGGCTTTGATTGGGCTTGTAAAACATACTACCCGAAAAATAGCGAAAGTGGTGAGGTGTGGTCGGTAGATGATTCCACGTTTAGTAATTCTGATACCAAAGGATATATTGCTCCAACCGTTGCACTTGCTATTCAGTTTTTGGACAGCAAGGGGATATTTATTGAAGCTGCTATTTCTAAAGACTTTGATTGGTTTTTCGTGTATACAGAAAAGCAGGGTGATAAGTTAGTCTTATTGTTTTGTGAAAGTGACATGGTATATTTCCTCTCCCGCGCCGAAGCCATGTCAGCAGGACTCACACACGCATTGCAGTACTTGAAGTCAATTCAAAAATAAAAAATAACAATACAATGGAAATCAAAAGCGAAGAAACAATACAGGTAAATA
>CAIOSF010000237.1 GCA_903860855.1 uncultured Alphaproteobacteria bacterium
CTCTAAAGCTGCCTCAATCCCATGAGTATCCTCCAAACGACCACTGTTTTTAAAAGCATCTTTGCCAAACAAGAATTCGGCTAAATATTGGAGATTAGCTTCAACAGCTCTATGCTCGTCAGCTGTGTGCTTAGTGTGCTCTTGGACGAATTCCCTCAGAGCCACAGGTAGCTCTTGTGAGCCAACGCCCAACTTGTTAATGATGGTATCTAAGCCCCTACTATATTTACCATTCAGCAAGGCCTGGTTATCGCTAAAGTAGCTAATGAGCTTAGCCCCATTCTCTGTATTACCAAAAGCTAACATAAGCTTCTGCTGCAAGGCGAGACTATCTTTCGGAGCAAGTTTTTTCGCCACCTCATCTAGAACAGCAACCTGCTCAGGACTTAAGCTAATGTTGGTAAGCATGTACTTATCAAGGCTCTCCCTTATTTTTCCAGCTATTTCCGGTGCAAGATTACCAAAAGAATCTAGCTCAAAATTTAGTACCCCAACTCCTAGCTTAGTACGATGTGTTTGCTGATAAAATATATCAGTCAACCCGCCCTTGCCTATGGCCCCTAATACAGACTCTTTGTTTGCTTGATAACGCTCAAGTAGAGCTTGCCTAGATTCTGGTGATGCACTAGCCATATAAGAAATCAACTGACGATTTACAGCTTTAGCATCAGACCTCTCCTTCTCAGTTGTATCAATTCTGTCACCAAATACAGCTCGAGCTATCTCTTCCGCCATTTTATCAAGGGTTGTAAGCTCATCCCTTGTTAACTTGAGCCTATTAACCAATATACCCACAGCAGCTTCTCCGATACGATGCGCTGGAGCCTTACTTTTTTCAGCTTCCTGCCAAGCATGAATAGTACCAAAAGATGTTTTAGATCCTTCACCTAAAAATAATTTTACATCCTCGATAGATAGTTGCTGTAATTGCTCAGATACTTTCGGGTGATTCTTGCCTAGGTAAGAGCTTAATTTTTCAATTGTTGATATAGACTGATGGTTGCTATTAGCAGGAACCAGAGCTCTCTCCACTACTAAATCCTTTCTCTCATTATAGCTAGGCATTACTTCATCCTTCACACCTTGAGCCACTGTGGCTTCCGGCAATCCGATAGTACCAGCTAGTAATTTTGGATTCAGCCCTGTTATATCTGTGAAATTAACACCGCTTATATTCGCTCTTTCTAATGAGATGAGGCCCGAGAGATCGGCTCCACTTAGGTCTATACCATCAAACTGGAATCCCTTAAAGTCACCAATAAGCTTAACCCCCTTGAGATCAATCTCAGCCTTACCCTTAGATGCATCTTTCCCAGCAATAATAGAAGCGAGGGTGGCAGCATCTATGGTCGCACCCTCAAAGCTGATATTGCCGCTAAACTCTACTTTTGAGAAATCAACATCCTTGAGGGTAGATTTCGTAAAATCCACATTTTTTATCTTAGCCCCAATAAGACTATAGCCAGTGAAATCTATGTTGCCTAAATTTGCTCCATCAAGGCTTATATAATCAAGAGCACACTTGCTTGATTTGACATAACCTAGAGCCTGTAACTGCTCTGGCTTAAGTTTTACATCCTGATTTTCAAGAGGAGCGACCAACTTAGCATCAGCAATTTTAGAAAGAATCTCGCTTATTGGTACTACATTCTTTCTCTCGGCACTCAGCACTCTAGTAAGATCTGGAACAAGACCAGCATCAGCCACGTCACTCGTTCCACTACCCTTCATGTATTGCCGGGCAGCTCCAACCAAGTTTACTAGGCCAACTTGCCAAGCAGCAGATAAAGCGTTACCTATATTTCCCACTATTACCTGACCTTCTGCTAGATTTCCCCCTATTTCCTTGAGAATACTTGGCTTCTGTATAAGATTGGTCAGCATATCCAAAGGTAACTTACCATTGAACGTCTTACTAGCTATTCTAGCAAGAGCAGGTACTTCATCGAAATAATGCTCAACTATCTTTGCTAATAAAGCCTGTCTTGCTGCGATGAATTTGTTTTTTTCCTCAAGACCAAGCTTGCCTTCTACTACTTTAGCCTCTTGCTCAATCAAGACATTTTCCTTTTCTAAGAAGCTAGCAAATTTCTTCAAGATTGCTCCACCATCTTTTTTTAAATCAAATTTTTGCGCACCCTTTAAGCTTCTGTTCAAGAACTCAGGATCGGCTAGCAAGAACTCAGTCAAGCGTTTTGTTAACCCTATAACATCCTTTCCCTTATTATCATCCAACAATGACTCAGTTGCCTTCATGATCGGACCCATCATACCTCGAGATGACGACAAACTTCCTTGGGCAATCATGTCACAAAGTCTTGCAGCCTCTGGAATATTCAAGGAGTGAGTACTAAATCCTTTTGTTATTGCAGCTATAGCTTTCTCATTCAAATCAATAGGATAATCAGTCATGACTTTCTTAATATCATCGAGATTTTTGGCTTTACTCATTTCAGCAAAAAGATGAGCAGCAACTTCTTTATCAAGAGAAGTAATATCTGGATTAGACATGAAGTTCTTGACTTGATTCTCAGTATCGATTCTACTATATTCTGCTAATACAAAGTCAAGATCACTAGGTTCAAGGCCAGGTACTATCTTTTCTAATCTTACTTTTACAACAGGATCCATTGTCCTATTGGCAGCAATAGCCCCTTGTAAGTCCAATCTACTATCTTTCCATGACTTTAAGAATGCTAAGAACTGCCTGTTCTCTGGGCTATTTCTGTCCTCTACTTTTTTCTTAGGGTTATCAGCATCGATTTGAAGTGCAATAGCATCAGCTGAATATACGGCTCGCGCAACTCTGGATAGGTCAGCATGATTGCTAATATTGCCAGCTATATTAGCCAAGAACTCTCCTTGCTTCTCAGGCGTAGCATCCTTTTCGACATTAGTAGCAAGAAGCAGTTTGAAATCCTGTTCTAAATCTGTGATTTCGGCATCACTTAGGCGTTTTACATCTTTTACATCTCTTAATGCATCGGTTATGCTTTTACCACTGGACATAGAGACAGTAACAGCTTCGAAATCCTTAAGGGCCATTTTGCCCAGGATCGCAACCGTCACATCTCTTGCCACATTGACATCATCAGCATTAACACCATTAAACGATATGGTGTTCGCTGCGCTCTGATAACGACTTTTTTCGAGTATACTAACTATGTTATCGAGAATCCCACCTTTCTCTAGAGCTGCTTTACTAAGGAGGAGCTCAACACCGTTACCAAGGAGATCTAAAAACGCTGGCAACTTAGCACCAATATTTGCCATATCCCCTGAAAGTGATTTTTTTAAGACCTCTTGCAGTAGTGGCTTGAATTCCTCACCATGTTCTTGAATATATTTTAAGGCATTTGGATTTGCATTCAGCAACTTGCGTAAACTCTCAACGATCTCGGCTCCATCCCCACCGTTCATAGCATTCATCAAGCCAGCCAACTCCTTAGGTGTCTTAGTAACATGAGTTGCAATACCAAGAACAGCTTCGTTGATTCCAAACATTGGAGATCCATCTGGTTCCTTTAAGAAAGGAGGCAGCATAGTGACCAGCATTTTGCCGAATTCGTCTGATAACGCCCCTAACTGATTTATATCTTTGCCTTCTGCATCCTTGACGTTAAGGTTTGCGAGAAAGGTTGTGGCCTGATCGATTAATTCAAGATAAGAAGCTTTACCATCCATACCACGTGAAATGGCGTTGAAAATTTCCCTGAGCTCCTTAATGCCATCCTCTCTCTTTACTATTGGAGTCACCAACTTGAACACATCTCCGTTAACTCTTTCCTTTATCAACCTATCCTTCTCTTCTGCCGTCTTAGCATAATCTATTTTGCCATGTTTATCCTTTATAGGAGCAAATTCAAATAATGCGACCTGGTGGTTTATATAGCTGAACTTTCCTTCAAATTTACCATCAGCATGATTGCTTCTATCTTGTATAACACCAAACTGGGCCATATTGATCCCCATAGGGTTGTTAAGATAGATCTTCATCATGCCAGTTTTTTTATCAAGCTCTTCACGAAAACATAGGCCAAATATGGTTGCTTCAATAAGTTTTGACTTTGATGCAAGCATCTCTTGCATTCCAGGTACTTTCTCCACAGCCTCAGTTAAACGGCCAACAATACCAACCCAATCACCCTGCCCCGTAGAGAGTTTGACGAACATATCGCCAACAACTAAACGTAATTCTTCAGTCAAATTTCTATCATTGACCAACTCATCTAGAACCTTGAATAAGTCCTGACTGGTAAAACCCTTCTCCTCTGTCTCATTAAGACCTTTCCCGAATACCTTCGCTATTTCTCCAAGAGTACCTATATCTTTTTCCGCTAGGAAACCACCATCCATCAAGAGGGTATCAACAAGATTTTTACGCAGCAGGTTATTTATAGTCGATGCATCTTTCAGGTTATCGTACTTAGTGCCAGTAAAGTATTCTTTCAATGTCAGGACGTCACCAATATTCATTAGTGCCGCCAAAGCTAGCTTCAATATATCTCCTAAGTTATTCCAAATAAAACCTACTTTCCCCATCACTTCATCAGGGTGCTCTCTCTTGTAATCACTGTAATTCTTCGTGATATTGGACAGGGCCTTACTAATAGCTCCTTCTTCGCCGTCAGGCCCCCTACCGAGGAGATTCTTGATGGCCTTCTCCACCCTCAATTTCTGCTCCTCTGCCAAAGCCATATTTGGTGCAGGTAACTTCTTTTGTTCGTCCACTGGAATTGCATATGGATCTAGAGGCTTAACCGGTTGTGCTAATGGCTCCATTGCGTTTTCTTGATTTTGCATACTTTAAATACCTATTCTTTTTAAGGAAGTCTTATTGATAAACTATTACACACTGTAGCAAACAATCCATAATTTACAAAGAAGCATCGGATGAAAACGGCATAGAACTACGTAAATTTTCAAATTGATATTAATACTGAATGAATATACAATTCCCCCCTCTAGCTGAGCGCGCAAGATGAGACGCTAATCATCCGCTATGCCATAATAACAGCGGTAAATTTAAACTTAGCTTACTTGATATATATCACCGCACCGATTGTATTGTCACTACAGAGCATTAATGAGCGTGAATGTGGAACGTGTTGGAAATACTACCGCTTTTATGGTCAAGCTATATAACTCGATGATGCGATAATCTCTAGGATTTAACCTTGCCTTCTGCCCCGTGACCTCCAATGAGCTTCAGCTTTACCATATGGTTTATACCAATTTTTATGCGAGGCCTTCCTAGGGCGATCTATCTGAGACTCCCATTAATCCACTATAGACTCCAGGACCTTAAATGATTCCCCCATTTCATTAAGCAATTTATGCAACTGCCAATCTATCCTCGCAACGGCAGCCACCAGTATTTTGTTATCACGGGTTTCTACTCTCAATTTCCTCTTCAGCTGCTCAGCCCTCTGCTCAATACCATATGATATGAGGAAATCTCCCTGTTTTATCAACTTAGTAGGAATACCATGCCTATGGAAACGGTGCTGCAAAGAAGGGAAGTTCACGAGAGATGATATATCTGCCTCACCCAAATGGGACATGATATTAGCAAGTTTTTTCTGCTCATATATAGCTTGAAGAGAACTGGTGTTAATCGGTTGATCATAACCATAATCTACAATTAGAGAGAGGCCACCATGAGTTTTTAAGATATGGGATATTTCATCACATAACTGGAGGGCAGCAGGAGAAAATTCATATAATCCATCAGGATATTGCTCATCTTGATATCGACCATCTAAATCCATACTTATCTCCTCATATACCATCTTATTTGAAATATCAACCCGATCAGGTACCAGCCATGGTAAGAATATAGAATGAGATATAGGAGTCTTGACCATCTCTATCTTATCATTAATTACAACTTCATAGAGCTTTTGTTTATCCCAAATCAGTTGTTTTATCGGTAAGGCATCGAAAAATTCATTGCCGATAATACAAACTCTACAGCTTCGCGGCAGATTATGCCGAGCCTCATCTAGCGATCTATACCAGGTGATATCCAATGGATTGGCCGATGTATTTGCTGATGTACAGGAACTCATTGAACATCCAGATTTGCTGTACTGCCCTAGCTTCGCTTGCTGAATATTGGTGAGAGAATCACTTATTTCAATCATCACCACCCCTTTTAACATTTGGTAATATTGAGGAAAGTATGAAATAGTTCTTAACATATCAAACATCAAGGTGCCATTGCCTGGACCCAATTCTAGTAACACTATTGGACTACCTTCTGTCAATTCACAATTCCCGTCCCCTTTTTTTGTTGAATCCGTCTTTATCCCTCCTTGCTTCTGATCTTTAGAGAGCATCATATATTCAATAAACCGCAAGGCAATTACCTCTCCAAAGAGCTGGCTAATTTCTGGTGATGTAATAAAATCATGTTTCACACATTTCAGATGGGCGTAATACTCCCTCGTTATTACCCCAAGAAATAGATCAAGCTCAATAACTCCTCCACTCAACTTCGTCATTCTCTCGATAATATCCCTAGCCTTTGCTCTCATGATTTTTTGAAAAAATTATATTAAAGATTATGTTAATTTTATATTAGCTTGGTATCGGCATATAATGCTGGTTGACTAGGTATAATATGTTAGGAAATACACAGAATAATAATCAAGAAATAGAGAAAAAAATAGAGAGAATATATCATGGTCTTACAGATAAGTTCATCAAAATAAGCGAAGCAGACATTGGGCAGCTTATAGATATAGACGTAAAAGACTTATCTGAAGTTGGTATAGATCACCATGATATTGGAAAAAAACCATATAAAGAACTGGCTTTAGAACTAGCAGAACATATTGAAGCCCGTCATGCAAGTAAGTATGAGGTGCTAGGAACCTTCGCCAATGCCACGAATAAATTTAGCAATATTAAAAATTATATACCAAAAAAAACTCTGGTTGAGAAGGAGCTAGTGGAAGCCAAGACCAAGCAAATAGAAGCCACAAAAGTTAAGCAGATTGGCAGTGAAGTGGTGACCGAGGAACAGAAAAAGTGGATAGAGAAATGGGAAAATAATGTTGAGACACGCAATCAAATTGCGGCAGAAATTAATGAAAATTTAGAACGAGCACTCCGTAGAAATAATGTGTTCTCTATTGTAAAACACATTGAGAAGCAGCGAATAGATAATAATGAGCTAATAAATCAGAGTGAGAGGAGAGAGCGTCTGATCTCTATATACAAATGCCATACTAGGGAAGAACGATGGTTGGGAGGCCTTCTGTACTGAGGATGCCATTGTTAAAGTTGATCAAGCGGTCAAATCGTTGCTCACTTTGAAGGTAACTGATGAAGCAACGGCTCTAATGAGCCTTCCTACTTTTACTTTTGCAATGTTTGAATGTCTAACTTCAAAATATGTACTTAACCTTATGGAAAAGAATGTGCCGTTCTCTGAGTTGAAAGAGGTATACATGGAATAGTGCATAAAAGATAATACTAGTTAATTACTTCGTTACGAAGATTCTAGAAGAGCAAGGTAAAAACGA
>CAIOSF010000238.1 GCA_903860855.1 uncultured Alphaproteobacteria bacterium
GATCTTTAATTATTATCTTACTTACGTCTCTAAATGCCCTGGCATCGGCACACGAACTCACTGGCCTCTTATCAGCCTCTAAAACATCAATCTGCAGTTCACTAGAACGGGATATAATCGCACCATTCCACCTTCTTGGTCTAAATGGACTAATTGGCGTCACAAGCAAAACATTAGCATCTAGGGGCACTATCGGACCATGAGCAGCAAAATTATAAGCGCTACTTCCAGCCGTCGTAGCAACTAACAATCCATCACTTATTAACGGATTCATCCTAACTTTACCATTGATCATAATTTTGGTTTTTGCCGTTTGCGATGTTTGGCGTAACAGGGACACCTCATTCACGGCAAGAGCTGTTGAGGCGTTGCCCTGGACATCCCAAACATTCATCAATAATGGATGAAGATGTATATGCTTGGCCTCGGCTATGCGTTCCAGCAGGTTTTTTGAACTATATGGATTGAGCAAAAACCCTATCGACCCACGATTCATCCCATATACTGGCGTGCCTAGGTTCATATACCTATGCAAAGTATGGAGCATCAACCCATCCCCTCCCAAAGTGATGAGAATATCGACGACTGTAGTATCATCCTTTTGTAAATCTATTGGTATCAAGCAGCTATTCTTATAGAGCGTACTAAGTTCTTGCCACGCAGCGACGCTTATCTTCGATTTGTAATCGATGACACACCCTATTTTTTTCATGATAAAATCAAAAACACCGCTAAAGCTAATACATAAATGTGATTATAGAGTTGAATTTCATTCAATTCAAACTTATATATTCTCAGCTATGTTCGTGTTGCAAAAGATTGATATATATATGTCATATATAAATGGTCTATATATCAGCCTCCATACGAACTCAATGCGATAGGCAATGAATGGATAATGTGCGTCTTAAAACAGACCAATAGCATAACTGCCCATTTGACTTTCACTGATAACTCATATACCGTGATGGATTCAAAGTTTCAAAGATAAATTCAGGGGATACGTCATGTTGAATCATATTAGAGATAACAAAGGCGCTAGACATAGCAGTAAAGATCTGGGTCGTGGCATAGGCTCGGGTAAGGGCAAGACTTGCGGCCGGGGCGGCAAAGGGCAAACAGCTCGTAGTGGCGTTGCCCTCAACGGCTTCGAGGGCGGACAAATGCCTCTATATAGAAGGTTACCTAAGCGTGGATTCAAGAACTATACAAGAAAGGAATTCGAGATTGTTAATATAGGTGCCATCCAATCTGCTATTGATCAGCAGAAAATTGATGTGTCTAAACAAATCACTTGTGAAGTATTGCGCGAACTAGGATTTTATAGAGGAAAGCATAGGCTTAAGCTTCTTGCTTCTGGCGAGCTGAAGCAGCCCTTATCGATTGAAGCACATGCAGCTTCACAAAAGGCAATTGAACTGGTGCAAAAAGCTGGGGGTAGCATATCTATATTGGAGTTGTCTTGTTCTACTACCTGTGACGAACCAAAGGCAGGAGCGTAGACAAGCTGACGGGGAGCACGCAATACGATTTTGTATATTGCTCCGTTTCTGGACAGCAATACGCAAAATCCACATGGAATGGGCGCAAGCCAAATGCAATAGACAAGCTGGAAGCGAAGTCAAACCGAAGCAAATTAAATAATGCAACTGTGTGAATCCAAAGGGATGAATGGATACACCTCTTATCTGCGGAGCGCTTCGTCGCGCAGCATGGCCGAGGGAGGAGAGACGCGGCAGTAGTTAAAAGCAAGAACTGGCATTAGATAACGCAGTAACAGTCAAGAGTGAGATCGGATTATTTTAAAACACTATGCCAACAGGCGCGTGATCCGATGGTCTCATCATAGCCCTGAAATCTTTGTGAATATTGGCTTGCACCATCAGATCAGCGACAGTTGGTGATACTAATAAATGATCTATTCTCATACCTCTATTACTCCTTAAAGAATTGCGATCACGATAATCCCACCAACTGAATTCTTGCTGATCTGGTCTGTGAAACCTGAATGAATCACGATAACCGTCCGAAATCATCTGACGGAATCGCCGCCTTTCTTCTGGATGGAATGCAAGAGTGCCATCCATTCCTATTGGATCATAAACATCTATAGCTTCAGGAGCAACGTTGAGATCGCCACCGATTACCACCATTTCATCCTGCTGCAATAACTTCAGCATATGATTCCTCATTTCATCATAAAATGCTAGTTTATATCGAAACTTTGGCGATTTAACTTCAGAGCCATTGGGCACATAAACAGATCCAATTCTCATGGTTGACTGATCGTCATATGGAATGACAGCCTCTATATAACGAGCCTCAGTTATCTGCTCCACCTGGTTATTTTCCACAGTATCATCGCCACCATTCCCAATAGGTCCATTACTACCGCTGCTGGAGCCTTTGCCATTACTCTTACCATTGGCAGCTATCGCCTCATGCAATGCGGTAGTAGCAAAGTTATATTTTTGCGATTCTAAGATCATTCTCTTACTTAGTATCGCCACACCGTTATATGTTTTCTGACCATAAACGACCACATTATATTTAGAAGCTTGAGGATGGTTTATAAGGGCATCATATGGGAAGGCCATGTCGGCACATTTTAATTCTTGCAGCAGAATGACGTCCGGTGACATGTCGTCTATCATCCAGAGCAGTTGCTCCATTCGCACTTTGATGGAATTCACATTCCACGATATTATAAGCATTGAGTTTATTACATGATTTTGGTCATCATATAGCAACTTAATTTAAAGATGTTTAAATTACAACAAATCCAAGATGCAGTTAAGTTAACTTATTGTCTGTGCAGGGTATGATAACCTGAAATGCAAATCCTAAGTACAACGAAATCGTTATGATCATCAGGACTTCGGTATGCTGATAGCATTAGAGAACACTCCTGCAGCCGATATATCAGTACGATATTGAATACAGGTGAAAAAAGATGATCTCGTTGATGGCACTTGCTATAAGATGCGCGGTTATGCCAATGTTGTTATTTGACGGAGTAAAGAAAATAGAAGTGATGTTTGATTTTATTCCTTAC
>CAIOSF010000239.1 GCA_903860855.1 uncultured Alphaproteobacteria bacterium
ATGGCCTTGATGGCTGCTTTCTCTTTCTCTGGATTCCTTGCTCGGAAATCATCGCCATGCTTCTTTTTTGGTTTCGGCTTTTCTTGCCGATAAGGAGAAGTTTCTGCGATCACACGCAGCATTTTGTTGCGTTTGTGGTTATGATAACGTGATTTTGCAGTCACTACCAATGCGATTAATATAATCGCAAGTATCATTGGTACGAACAGCAAAAAGAAATATTCCATGTTATAATTGTAGTTGAATTCTAATATAACAGCACTAACGCCCCACTATAGCAAATTTAGTCTTAAAATGCTATATATACTCCTAATACGCCTTTTACTCTGCCCACTACATCCGTCTCTCTGAGCACGTTATTCACATTTATTAAAATATGTTTTGCTTCATTCTCAGTCCTATTTAATTTGGAAATTGGCGTAAGCTTGGATCCATTCGCTATATAAAACTCTAAAAAGAAGAGATGTTGCATATTTTCTATTGAAGGATTCAAGGATTAGCTGCTAGAATCAGCATATCACCTTACAATCAATGAATATTAGGTTTGAGTAGATTTTTGCGGCAGATATTCCTAATCCACCTATATATCATGGGGTTGTTATTGCTCGTAGCTACAGGAATGTTTCCGCGCTATGCCTTAGCTGGTGGTGTTAGTTTTTATGATGGCTGTATTTTTAACTTTGTCACAACCTCAAGCGGTTCTGATGCCACGGGAGAATCATTTACTCTATCCGCTGTGCCTGGTAAATGTTATACCGATTGTTATGCGTCTTGTAAGATATTTTCCACGATCAATAGTGGTGGTCAAGAGCTTAACAAGGATCTTATATACCAATGTGTGCAAAGTTGCCAAGGCGGTAAAAGCTATAGTGCTCATAAAAGACAGTTCAGCACTACGACTTCGCAGCAAACATATAGCTCAACTCCCACTAAAGGCGGCGCTCCAGTAAATAAAACATCTACAGTAAAATTTGACACCAGCTACTATGATAGCGGTGTCACTACGGTTCCTTCAGCTGCTAGTTGTTGTTTAAAGCATGATGCAGCGAACAGCTGCTATACAGCAGATGATCTAACCGATCAAAATATCTATGTCAGTGATGCAACGTTTGAATCAAGAAGTGCGGTGATAGTTGCCTTAAGTAATAAAGAGGCTGCAGCTTATGGAGATGCAAACAAAATTTATGCTTGTGGACGTAAATCAGTAGTGCTTACGCCGATATTTCCGAACGTGTTCGATAAGTTTTCTCAAGTTGTAATTGGTGGTGATGCGGCGGTTAAGGCGGCGCTTAGTTATCGCACTACTCCTGTGAATTGGCTGTATTTCAAGGGGCCAAACGGTCTAGACTCAGGCAAGATTAGCGAATTTCAGAATGCCTGGCTTGTATCAAATAAACAGACCGAGTGGGGTGTAGGTGGTATGTTCAACTCTTGTTTACCTACTATGAATGACGCCATAAATCAGGGGTTTCTCAATAGTGCAAACCCACCTCTAAATGTTACGAATAATAGCATGTGGTTGTGCGGATCTCAGCTTGGTTTTTATAATAATGTTCAGGCATGTAGGTGGGGGGTGTTCCTTAGTGATCTATCGGGTGGCACTATGTCATCTGGTATAAATATGAATCTATTTCCATTGAACTCAAAGGGTTATTATACGGATGATGTGATTCACCTTGTAAAATTAAATGATAGTTATTCTGCGGTTAATGAATTGATCTGTAATGGTGGTGATCTTGGCAGTAAGTCACCGGAAGATAGAGCAAAATGCATTCGCGATAAGAACCCACCTTATATTTTATTTGATCCGACTCAGAGTATAGACAAGATTTTACAAATAAAAACACCATGGAACGTGAGCGGCGATGGACACAGTCTTGAAAATGGTATTTTTAATAAAATTACTAGTAATGGAAAAGATTACTTGGTAAATCAAGGTGTGTTTCGAGATGACTATCGTTTTAATAGTGATGATTGTGTTAAAAACAACAAAACAAATAGATGTTCTACTCTCCTATCATCATACAATAATATCATACATGTCAATCCTGATGCTTCCAATGTGCCATTCAAAGGTAAAAATTATCAGGATAGCCCCCCTGGCGGTGTATATGTAAATCAGACTTTCTACAATATATCTGGGCAAGATCCGGCTTGTTACTGGGATTGGCATGTCCGCAATTCCAACTATACAAGCACCGGTATCAATATAGCCGATGGTGATGAGATGTCGATATCATGGGGAGGTGATACCTTTGTTGGAAATGGCAATACGGCAAATTATGTTGATTATAAACTTGCAAAATACGCCTTGGTGAATGGCGGATACTTATCAGTTAAAAACATTGATAAAAGTATCGTGCCTAAACTTGCAAGTCCTGAGGTTTTGTTAAAGGAGATGAGCGGTCTTGATATCCTATGGACTAATGGCACATCCAGTCCTAGCAAAGACGCTATATTTGGTGAGGATGGGAGGCCTCAGGATCACGCTAAAGGTGGTGGTACCGTGGTTGGATGTGGAAATCCAGCAAAAGACTTACCAGCACCAAGTTTAAAATGGTATGGATTGACTGGTAGCGTTGTTGATGTGCCAATGCTTTTTAATGATGCTACTGACCCAAACGACAAGGGGCAGCACGTTGATTGCTCCGATATTCTTGATCCGGGTCTGGCTCGTTATTCCTATAGCGGGGTTCTTTCTGGATTAACAAGCGGTAGATATGGCTTGTCGCTCAGGCATAGGGTACCCAAGACTGGTCATATCAATACCGATAGTATAAATAACGATCCTGCTTCTTCCGATGGCACGGCATATTATCGCAATGTATTAGGTGGTCAGCAGGTCTCAGTTGATTGGGGTGGTTGCCCTATGAAAACAGGCGATGGTATTAAGTGTGGTTTTGTCGCAATCGATGATAGTTCATCTGGTAATAGCAGTATGACTAAACCAGTTCCCGGCAGTATTGATACTAGTAAAATTGTTTGGCAAGATGTATCTCAGCAGTTTATAGATCAGGGGAGAGCCTCGATTACAGCGCCAGATGATGGTAGCTCGAATGCCGAGGCAAAGACCAAATATAGGCTATACTGTAGGCTTGATGCAAGCAAAGCTGTGGCTAGCATAAAAGGAGATGTTCGTCCTGATGTCGCTGCTATGGCCAAGCCATCAAGTGCTGTGGGAGGATATCATATGGTGATTGAGAGTTCTATGGCTCCTGATTGGAAGCAGAGCAATTCACTCATGAGACAGATCATAGATACAGTGATGCAGACTCTTTTAGGTACAACATGTGTTCAGGGTCAAGCTCCAGCTGGAGGAGTTGTCAAAATAGTATATGAGGGAGTTGCAAAGAATATAGCTCCTTATATTACAGTTCTATTGACCCTATCTCTTTGCTTTACGGGCATAGCGTATATGATAGGCTTAGCTAAGATGAATCAACAGGATATGCTAAACCGTGTTCTGAAGATGGCCCTCATCATAGCGGTAACTAGTCCAACTGGATGGGAGTTTTTTGGTGGAAAGATGGTGCAAGCATTCAGTTGTGGCACTTTGCAAATTGCTTCTCAGATAGTGGTCAATGTTAATGCTAAAAATGCTGATGATCCTCTTTATAACACAGACATAGCAGCCCAACCAACAGCTATCTACGATGAGGTCCTTGATGGTCCAAGGGTGATGATATTTAATGATGTTGTTTGGAAAAAGATGGGAGCTCTAATCATCACCGGTCTCACCGGCCTGATATTAGTGATAATAATTATAATTTCTGCTATCTTGATTTGGGTGGCAACCATAAGGGCTGGGCTTATATTTATATTCTCGATTATAGCTCAGGCTCTCTTATTCGTTACGGCCCCATTGTTTTTTGTGTTTCTCTTGTTTTCTCAAACAAAGAGTATGTTTGACGAATGGTGTAAGAATGTTATTGCCTATGCTCTTGTGCCGATTGTCTTGTTCGGCAGTATGTCGCTATTCGCCATGATCGTAATAGCCCTCATATATTCGACTATGAACTTTACTATATGCCCTACATGTCTAATTAATATACCAATATTGAATATATGCATGTTGTCTGGTTGGCAAAGCATAGCTGCTTCCCATTATCCGCCAGAGCCTGGTATTTTAAGTTTCTTCTCACCATTTGGTGCTATGGTTGGGGGTCTATGTCTCATCATCGCTTCTTATGGTATGTTGCAATTTGCGAAAACGTCGGTTGATGTCGTGATCAGGGTCGTGACATTTAATGCTAGCATTACGCGGGCTGGTATTACAGATATACCTACCAAGATGGCTAAGGAAGGGGTTAGTGTCGCGAAAGACCTAGGAAAGGCTGCTGTATCGGTAGCAAGAAAAATGACTACAGGCGTTTGATGTTCGATGGGCTTTTTGCCTGAGACTAGGTCGACCAATCCTGTGATCATTTGGTGGTAGTGAAGAGCAGGAGTTGGTATAAATGTCCTATTTAATATAATAGGCTTCAGATCATCTTTCCTAGTATTAACAATAAGTTAACTGATTATAGTAAAGAAAGCAGAATAGATGCGAACTGGTTTCGGCCGATCAATTTTGATTTAATTAGTTTCTCTGACTCTACCAAGTTACGCAGAATGTTTCGGCAGTGTTCTATGCTCATTAACTTCACGCCATTGACCAAACAGTCCTTAGCTTTGCCAAAGAGATAGATTTTTAGCTGAGATATGGAATCATTCAGACTAGAGCCACTTTGCATCAGTTGCTTTATCTCTATGATTCTATTGATATAAATCTGCACTAATCTAATAAGAAAAATAACACTTACTCCATCCCTTTCAGCCATCATTAATTCTCTAACTATAGATCTACGGTCACCTATTGCAATAGCTTGCAACAGATTGTCTATGACCATTTTCCCTTCATCACTCATCAATTGATCTATCGTTGCTTCGTTCAGGGGCTCCCCATTACTGTAAAGAATCAATTTCTCCAACTCTCTTTGCAGGATGGCTATATTGCTGGAATGATATCTCAGTATTGCAGAGATAATAACTTCATCAAAAGCTACTTTTTTTGATGAGAGATACTCTGCTACATAGCATCTAGTATACTCTTCACCCTGTTCATAGCAGTGTAAGGCAACGAAGTTTTCTGCACTTTCAAAGAGATTTCTGATTCTGGTGCCTTTTTTGAGCTCTCCTCCCTTTAGTATTATATTGATATGAGATGGGATGTTAAGCTGTAGAATATCATGACATAATGAGTGTAACTTGTCATTATAAGATACTACTATGGTCTTAGTACAGGGAAATAGAGATAAAGTAAAGATCTCATCGTATAGCTTACCGGATCCACCGTCATCGTCAACTCTTATAACCTCACAAACTTCTCCCATAGCATTAGGAGATACTGCTGATAGATTGGAGTTGGCCATAGAGCCTTTCTTCATCATATTAATCAGTATTTCACATGACCTCTGAACCGAACCTGACTCACCACCAAAAACTAACCATGCTTTTGGCAAATTTTTACTTCTTGCTCGTAAGAATTTTGTAAAATTAGCTAAAGTTAGCTGCATCAGCGTTTGGTTGATATTTAGATTGGTATGGTAGTGCCCATCGCCGATAAAAATCGAAAAATGGTTTTTGCTACATCTGGTAGACAAACCAACCTAATGTACTATACCTAGCATTTCAAGATCTTTTGGTGTAAAAATTATCACCTTTTCATTAGCTTCGGCCATACCAAGTTGTTTTTTTGAGAGTTCTTCTATCAAATCTAAGTCGTATCCATACTTAGCCTGCAGGCCCCTAACCTTATTCTCCAATCTTACCTTCTCTTCCCTCAAAGTTGCTAATTCGTTCTGCATCTCAAGGATGGTACGTTCAGTACCAAGCATAGAGATCAGCCCCCTCTTACCGACAACTGTGTGGTAAAGAAAGTAGGATAGCATCATGGGAACCAAGATGATGGAGCTAACTTTTACAATATTCACATTAATTTAAACATATCTGGAGTCAGTATAATAGGCTGAGTGTGTCATTTCTGAATACAGAAATTCACTTAACTTAACTATATCCCAATCTTATTAATTGCAACTTGTAAATAACTCACTATCATTGCCTACAGTTTGTATATACATAGTTCTCAGTGGCATGCAGAGTGTTTTAATTGTTATCCAAAT
>CAIOSF010000240.1 GCA_903860855.1 uncultured Alphaproteobacteria bacterium
ATCCGATTGCTAACCTATTTAATAATGCACAACCTGCACGGCTTTAATCCCTTTGTCAATTGCTTTTATTAACCATTTTATAATCTCAATCAATCACAATGATCACCTCGCTCTTCACATATCTTCTAATACCAGTTTCCCATATGGAATGGACGCAAGTCAAAGGTGAAGGCAAAGCGGCAGTAGTTAAAAGCGGGAAATGATATAAAACAACACTATAACCTATTTCTTAGGTTAACCACAGGTTGTTGCTGGCTTAACTTATTGGCGTCATCCTCGATCACGCCATTAGGGGCAATGAAATCGGTAACCTGTTTAATATTCACCTCTGAAACAGCATCAGGAAACTGACCGGTAGTCTTAATTTGTATACTCAAAGGACCAGTGTATGACATAGGAATAAATGATGCTATGCCGTTGCTACTAACAGTGCGACTTGGTATATCATAGTTTGCCGCGAATACAGAACTTAACCTGTTATTGCTTAGCCTAATATCGGGCAAGGTAGCGACCCCAGCAGTTAGCCTGATGGTGCCGGACATATCATCAAATATGCTGCGACCGTTTTGCGCATAGTATTCAATTTGCTTAAGCTTATCTCTCGCCGCGTAACCACTATCAACAGCCTGAATTATATTATCCAACCCTATCCCATCCCAATATATTCTTTTACCGGCAAACATAGCGGCCCCATCCATTTGCCGTAATAAATTATATTTGTTCGTTCCATAAGTTGATATCGCCCCACTAACGCTCATATACCCATTCATTTTATTCAATCCGGCTATATAATATAAAACCTTATTAGGATTGACATTATCAAGAATAAAAGTCCCATTAAATTGCGGCACAATACCCATGATCACAGCATTACCAGCCACGGTTAATTTACCATCCATACTAGCAAAACTACATTGCAGAGATCCTATCCCTCCCGTAAGCTTTATATCGGATGAGAGATCTGAGAATAATTTATTACCATTCATCATGGCATCTTTGATGGTTAAATTGACACTGGCATCATAGTTATTAGCGGAAAAAAAGTTGATATTGTCAATCATGGTAACAATATTACTTGATTTTGGCGTAACCTTCAGAAGCCTATCCCTCATCCTACTCACATAATTGCTATATATTGCGTTACTATTTGTAAGATCGAGATTCTTAATATTTAGATTTGCTTCTACAAATACCCTAAATGCTGGTAAAGTGCATTTAAAATCTCCGCTCATATCTATAGCAGGAGTTGCAAAACTAAACTTCGTTACCTCGAGATTATTGTTTGCTATATCAGCTATAAACTGAAAGTTATTATAACGATCTCCCTTAAGCATCATATTATCTGCTATAAAATCCAGGTGCCATGACGAATTCAGGTTGCGTAACCAGCCGTAGTTGTTAATCAGTTTATAATAAGTATCACCGCTCTTATCAAAATCAGAGCTATACAGAAGATACATTACATCATCAATCGAGGAATCCAGCCCCATACTATCCAGATCAATATCAACGATCCTACATAGAACATAGGCGCTGACCTTGCCATACCCATCTTTAATAAATGACACTTTTCCATTCATAAGCGAATCATTGAGCATCAACGACGTATTACTAAACTTCAGCCTCCGGGGGATCATCGAAAAATCAGTTTCAATATTGATTGTCTTGATACCGTTAGCATCATCCAAGGCTTTAAGCAATCCCAGCCAAATACCAAATCTAGAGAAATCAGCAACTTTTAATTGAATATTGCCTCTAAAATCGGCACGAATGCCGTTATTAGTCGATATACCACTAAGAATTATATTGCCTTCACCTGGTAATTTAGCTTTTAGGTCATCAATTATTAGATTACCCTGAATCATATTAAATCCCATGTAGGTCTTATCTATGCTCTCACCGAATGCCTTGATGCTGTCGATACTAATCTGAAAATCTCCTATTATCGAGGCTGGAATCATCATATCAAAACCCGAGTATAATGATGACACAAATAAGAAAATCATCTTTTTGCGAAGACTTGCATCAATGCTGGACAAATCAAGAAAGTTGTCAAAATTAATGCTTTTAGCGCTTAGCGATGCATTAATCTTATACGTATCCTTTGTTGATAAATCAACAATAACGCTGCTAGATAATCCAGTTATAGCAGATGATCTGGAGGAAATATTAGATACTCTTAGTAGACCGTTGGTATCCAAAGTAATATTGGCACTGATATCAATACCTTGTTTCTTATCTTCCCCATCCTTGCCTCCTTTTGGTTCCTGATCGTCATCATCATTTACATAACCAAAATAACTTATAAATTTAGAAAAATCAGATAACTCTAATTTTATTATAGCATTTCCCTTGTCGTAGTTTTTTAGGTCTATAGTGCCGGAGGCGTTTAGTGAAAAACCCTGAGCAGCAAGAGTACTATTGATAGATGCATTATCGCTATTAAAGTTATGCACCATGATATTGATTTGGTTCTGCAACTTTTTCTTATAAGTAGTACCTCCTTTTACAGCTATCTCATTTCCTTTGAGTGTTATATCTATGTCATCTAAGACCATATCATTGAGCATGTACAACGAGTCATAATCACGATATGTCATTGTAAAATTCATAAATTTGAGATTCTCTATTCCAGAGCCATTGAGAACTGCCTGATCATATCTTATATATCTGTACAAGTGCTGAACGGCTACAGACCCACCATCAGCTATAATCAAGCTCACGTTATCGGCAATGCCTTTATTCAATACAGTTGCTATGATGGGTAACATCACTTTTAGCTCATTGATTCGAAATAATGTCTCACCCGAATATTCGATCACCACGCCATTAAGTAGCAAATAAGGAGCAGGGGAAAATTCGATGGTTATATCACCTTTTATAGTAGCTATTAACTTATATTGCTCCTTCAAAACATCTGTAATCGCAGCTTTATATCCGTTTAGATTGACATAGCGAGTAGTTGTCACTATAACCCCACCCAATAATAAAAGTAATAGCAACAATAATAAAAAATACCGTCTTAACATACGCCGCCTGCTAGCATTAACCTATGGGGTGTTTTTTGATTCATGTGATATGTTACACAATTTTATATATTCTATATGGTATTGTTGGAATGATCTTAGGTCAACTTGCACAGCCATAGGAAGCAAGCTCATGTTTGATATAGGTGCGCTCCTGCATAGCGTAGACTCGCACTACCCAGCCATGAGCTGGAGGTAGCGATTATGTTATAATTTCCCTCGCCTTTATGCCATGAAGCTCAGAGCTTGCTAGTCCATCACCCCAAATCTTTTCTATAATTTCCGAGAAATCCTGCTGAGTTCTAATATCTATTGTTCCTTCAAGATTGATTGTACTCTTGAGAGATGTGAATAAACCTTCAAGTCCGTCAATCATATCATGGCTCAAAGATTTTTCGGAACGAATTATCACATCCATCCTCTTATTGCTTTTATATAAAAGAGTGTCGATCCATATTGGACCAAACTCGGAAGAATCAACTTTCACAACGACTCTTTTCCCTGGTGCTCCTGCTGCGACATCACCTTGCTCATCCTGGGGATCATTCTTAACAAAGATGGTCACCTGCTGAAAAATTTGATTGTTATAAGTTGGCAAGACAAAAAAGCTCCATTTATTATTTTGCTGGTTTAATTCATGGATCTGAGCATAAATATTACCAAGACGATGATCGAGAGCCGCCATATTATCTGGTAATCTCCCCAATGAATCAGAGATCATGGTATGAACAGATCCTCCCCTACCTTCTTGGCCATTTCCTGCCTTTATAGACCTCATAAGAGCTCCTGTCATTTCCCGTATTTTGTCTGCATCTTGACTAAAGATTGCAGCTAGAACGCCAAGTTTTGTCTGTCCGGATTGTTCAGTTTTATCACCCTTACCATCACACCGTTCTGCGGCAACCTTCTCTAGTAGATCACCAGCCTGCTTTAGCCAATCTTTCATTGCTGCCATGATCTTTCCCATGGCACTTTCTGGGGTAATAAGACCCGTGGTTTTATGATCTATAACACCTCCTCTAAGAAGCTCCTTGAGATCACACTCTACAAATACCTCCTCAGGCAAGTCCATATTGGATGATAGAAAGAAATCACCTACCGGGCTATGGAGAATAATCTGCTGGTAATGCATACCCTCAGGCCGAACAACGGTAGCTGGCAGAAGGATGGTGGCGTTCTTGGTTATGAAAGCTGTATCATAAGCTGCTGGCTTTGCCGACAACTTGTCCATTACAGCCTCACTCAAGTTCATAACTTTACCGCCATTCTGATCTCTTCCTCCTTGTATACTTTGATTTTGAAACCATTTATCAGTTGATGTTGAAGCAAGTCTGCTCGTTAAACCATTTGTTTGACTATTAGGAATAACTTCTAATACCAGGGTTTTTTGCTGGGTGCCGCTCATACTACCAGTAAATTTCATGGGAATCATATCACCGTGATCACGGCCTGTCATGATCAATCTAATTGCAACATCAATCTTCATTCCATTTTTTAGTGGCAATATCATCTCTTCATTATGAGATAAAGATGATTGGAGTTGCCCCATTACTTTATTCGAATTTGATGTACCTGAGTTTGAGAGATTCTTCTGCACATTAGCCTCAAGATCAGCAGCAAGATTTTTCCGTAATAGGATGATGTCTTGCTTTAGCGCTGATAACCCAAGTTTTTCCACCATGTTTTCATCTCCTTCTATAGCCACCGAAAATGCTGCATTTTCAAGAGTACCTCTCGCCTTCAGAATGATGCCACTTTTACTATCACTAACCTCTACAAATACATCGCTTTGGCTGGTAGCCCTTTCCGCCAAAGTTTGCGGTTGAGCAGAAGGTTGTTGCGACTCTTGCAGCAAAGATTTTACATTTCCGTAGAATAACACATCGCCATCATCACGTACCACAACCATAATTTTAGTATTATCTCCTGTTTGTGGCACAATGATAACGTCTACCTTAACACCAGCTGGTATGTTCTTCAGCCCCTGAACCACCAAGTTCCCCAAAGCAGTTTCAACTGTAATATTCTTGAAACCGGCCGTTCCAGCAAAGCTAGAGCTACTATCATTGGCTATCACAACACCTGGAATAGAGCGAGGAGAGTCGCCTCCTCCACTCCTTTCTCTTACGCCACTTGGCAAGCTTACTACGATACCGGAATTGAATGATGGAATCTTGCTTATATTAGCTATAAGAGATACTGGGGAGATATCTGACATAAGTCCTCGGATAATCTGATCATGATTATAGTCAATCAAGTTAATGCTGAGCACTTCGTCGCTTCTGATACCAACAATAACTCCATTGACTATAGAATAAAACACCAATTTTTTTATTTTTAAACCATTACGTCGCTGCGCCTCAACTTCACCACTCCTTGTAGGGATTTAAAATGAGATTAAGTATTAGCCAACTATCTCTATGTCAGCAAAGAAAAACGCAGTCTCGATCTTAGCATTCGCGAGTGAATCAGAGCCATGGACGCAGTTTGCTTCTATACTCGTCGCGAATTTGCGACGAATCGTATGAGTGCTGGCTTGCTCAGGATTTGTTGCTCCCATTATCTCACGATTTTTGAGCACAGCATCATCTCCTTCTAGGACTTGCACTACCACTGGACCGGAAATCATAAAACTGACAAGCCCTGCAAAAAACGGCCTGTCCTTATGAATAGCGTAGAACTGCTCTGCCTGACTTTTTGTAAACTGCATACGCTTCTGCGCTATAATCCTCAGCCCTACTCCCTCTAGCTCGGCGTTGATCAACCCCGTAATATTAGCTGCTGTTGCATCTGGCTTTAGTATGGATAGTGTTCTTTCTAGTGTCATGGTTATCTAATGATGAGTTCATAATAATTCAGTTGGTGATAGTAACATACAGCTGATCATCGCACAATAGGCCTTTCCAAGCTAGTTATGAACTCTAGTATCCCCATCATATCGAACCACATTAACTTCTTTTGGCTTTGCTGTCTTAACAGATAAGATGGGTGAAATATAGCAGTAGTCTTGATTGGGCCATTCAAATACTCATTGGTATAATCAAAGTATTTACGCCTTAGCTGCGTTATCGGCTGAGTAACGTTTAACAGGGACTCAACGGCAGTGCTACCAACCATAATAATGAGTTTGGGTTTGATTAGAGCTATATGCTTCTCAACAAAGGGACTGCAAATAGCCAGTTCTTCTTTGGTCGGACGACGATTGCCTGGCGGACGCCAAAATACCGTGTTAGTGATATAGGTCATCGTTCTATCCAAACCTATAGAAGCAATAATATTATCCAATAACTTCCCACTTTGACCACAAAAAGGAATACCCTTCTCATCCTCGGTGGCACCAGGAGCTTCACCGATCAGCATAATCTCAGACGATTGGTTTCCATCAAAAATAACAGTATTGGTAGCGGACTTTTTTAGTTCACAACCTGTAAATTCGCGAATAGCGAGATATAGAGCATCTAAACTATCACATGCACTGGCTAATTGTCTGCTTGGACCCATAGATCCAAGCCGTTTCGGAATAGATCTAAGATTGGTCCCAACTGCAGCCACCCGCAAATGCATTTGCGTATTGTTCATGGCACTCAGTGGCATTGCTCTATCAGCATTCATAGCTGCTGTGGATGGAGCAGATGCTTCCGTATTTATAACAACATCAGCCCCAATCATCGAGGTGTCCACTTCCTGCTGATGATCCCTTAACCTGTTTACTGGCCTATCGCTATAGAACTCATCATATCCCATCTTGCGATACCAATTCAGAGCATTAGATGACATTTTTTTATAGTAAACTTGACTTGATCATATAAATCTAATACTAAGATAAGGGTTCATAAGTAAATAGATAAGTAATAAATGTCGACAAAAAGAACATATCAACCGAGTAAGTTGGTGCGCAAAAGAAGACATGGCTTTCGTAGTAGAATGGCAACGGTTGGTGGGCGTAGGGTCATCAGCAATAGAAGAGCTAGAGGACGCAGATCCTTAAGTGCTTGATATGGCCCCTAATGGCCAAAAATGCCATGGTATATTGATAGTTTAATACTTGAGAATAAGTTATTGTGACTGATCAAAATGTAGCAAAGCTTCAGAAGTTGACTGACTTCAAAGCTACACTGAACAATGGGGCAAAAATAGTTACCAGGTCTTTTGTTTTACTCTGTACGTTTAACCGCGACTACAAGGTATTTGAATACGGAATCATAGCCAGCAAAAAGGTAGGTGGAGCAGTTCAGAGGAATCGCTGCAAAAGACTATTACGATCAGCCATCGCCGCTATTGCACACAAAATAAAGATACCAGTAAGAACTGTGTTGATAGCAAGGTCAGGATTAATGAAGCAACCGTTCGATGAAATAGTAGGAAGTTTAGACTGGGCTCTGCGCAAACTCTCCAGTAATCATAACAATAAAGTACACAGTTCCGATAGCGTGGATCGCCCTCATGATACGATAGCAGATTCTAGATTAACTGACGGAATCCACTAGAGGATTAAATGAATAAACACTCTTATTCTTGCATTTATAAAAGCCTATATGGAACACTAAAAAATGCCCTAGAAAAAATCTTAAGAGTTATCGCCCTCTGCTTAATAAGCCTCTATCAAACCATAATATCACCGTTAATGCCGAAATCATGCAGATTCTACCCAAGTTGCTCTGAGTATGCCAGAGTAGCATTTAAACAATTACCAACAATACAAGCAACTCTTTTAATAGCAAAAAGACTCATCTCCTGTCATCCATTCTCTCGCAAACCATACTATGATCCGGTACCTACGATAAAGAAAGGGGATGAACAAATTCTGTAATAAACGTCACGAGCAGATGGCTGTAGTATCTAGCCATCATAACATGAGGGATAATTTAATGAAACTTGATTATCAATATACAAAGGCAGCAAACTTACTAGCTTATCTAAAAAAGATAGATCCGGATATGATTCTAGTTGATATAGATGATACACTTTTAACATACGAACCATGCGTAGTAGAGAGTCGTGCTGTGCAGAATAGTTGGTATCATAAGCTTTATTCCATATTTGGCACCATGAAAACCGATACAAATGCGGATGGTCCAGTAGCTGTTTTGCCAGAACTAAATGATTGGTTAATCAAGCAGGCCGATATTATGCCCCTCATAGGCATAACAAATAGACATGTGAAATATGCAGGTATAACCGCAGATGAGTGCAGCGAGTTAGGTATAAGATTTGCAACAATACAAGATGAGCATAATTTTAAGCATAACAATAACCCAATATTATCGCATGGCATTATCAATTGTGGTTATCGTCGCTACGATCATTATGCTGAGAGCAAAGGGGCCACCTTTGAAGATTTCGTCAAGGCTATTGAAAATGGCCTATTACCAAACCTGACTGAGCCTAAGAGCATTTTGTTTATAGATGACATTCTCTTTAATATCC
>CAIOSF010000241.1 GCA_903860855.1 uncultured Alphaproteobacteria bacterium
ATATATGTCTTAATTGTCTGAAGATCACGTAATTGCTGGCTATTAGCATTTGCTTTAGAATCAAGAGATGATTTGATAGCATTTGTAAAAACTATTTCTGAAAGCCTGTTTTCAAACCAACTACCCATACGGTTTGTCGCAAATGATCTAGCCGCTTGGAGGAGGCCTTGCAGCACTAAGGCCAACATGATGACAAGGGTCAACATGAGCAGTGTATCGGTATTGCTACTAGACAATACTCTATCTAGTACCTGCATCGAATATATTGGCGTCGTCAGCATCAAAAGATTGAGTATGATCCCAAAGATCAGTACATACCTAACCATTGCTCGACAAGCAAGCAGTCCCTCCTTTAGAGGAGTAATCTCAATCTGAGCTTTCATAATTTAATCGTTTTCTCTCAACTTAAATTCTATTAACACTCCCCCTATGCCTACTTTGTTTTTCAAATAGGCTCGTCATTTATCGGGGGTTTTGCTTTGCCATAACGGTATATATATGCTCCAATCCCCAAAACACAACCGATAATCACAACCCAATTTAGAACAGAGAGATATTGAGCGATTGTATCCTCACTATTTCCAATAAAATAACCAAGAAATATGAGAACGGTGACCCACAAAGCCCCGCCTGCCCCTGTATATATAGAGAACTTCACCAAGTCCATTTTACCAAGACCAGCTGGGAATGAAATAAAATGTTTAATTCCCGGCATAATCCTACCTATAAAAACGGAAAAAGACCCATGCTTTACAAAGAAAGCCTCAACAACTTTTAGCTTTTCCTCACTGAACATAACATATTTGCCGTATTTACTTACCAACATTCTGCCATACTTTAGCGCTATGTAGTAACTCACCAAAGAGCCGACCAGGTTCCCCATGATGCTAACGGCTAAAGTCGTCCATAAATCAAATGATCCTTTCGCGACCAAATAGCCGGCTGGGATCAAAGTCACCTCATTTGGAATTGGTACAAATGTTCCCTCTACGACAGTAGCAATGAATATACCAATGTAACCTAGACTCTCTACAATCTCCACCATCTTCTGTACAAGTCCGTATACTAAATCTGCCAATTAGTAAGCTTTTCAAACACATTTCGCTCAGCATAATACATATCAGGACAATTTACCAGCTGTTATCGATATCACATCTTGCTGGGGCTGAGATGAAGATATCGATACAGATCTCTACTAAATAAATTTTCTGCTCATCCACCCAATCTCTTTATCTCCCATATCAATAGATTTATCACCAACAGATATGACCGGTGGGCTCTTTGTTATTCTTCCTATGGCCACACCAACCGTGTTATGGCCGCAAGCTTCCTCTAAGAATACACTGATCTTATCGTAGGATTGTATAATCCGATGAGGCGATAATCTCCAAGGGCAAGATTACCCCCTAGCTGCTGATTTCCCATGAATTTAAGTTCTATCATATAATTGGGGCCTATTTTCATTCTCTTTCCCTGTGCATCTGTAAGGAATTTGATGCCTTTTTCACCATGAGAACCAACAATGCCAGATGATAAAGCACCTTTTATTCTATCTTGACCACTGGAATTCAGCTCCTTGAAAACGTCAGAATCTTTCGCGATGACATCCCCAAAATAGACATCTAATTTATTGCCAGCACGATCGTACGAGCAATCTTTATAAGGTTTTTCAACATGCTTTTCTTCTTTATATGTAAGCACGATCATCCCTTGCGTTGTATACATGCTTCTGCAATTCTCGCTCAGTTGCAAGATCGGCCCTGATATCTTTGACATATTTCCTAAATTTCTTTATCTCTTCACCCATTCCCTCAATAACCATAGCTTTTTCTATGTTTGAATCTTGTGCGTATTGATTTTTGTTGAACGACCCTTTGCTTTTTTTCTTTTCCTTTTTGTCTTTATACCCATGCGTCTCGGTGATATGCTCCTTTGTCTCTATCTTCTATCTTTTGTCCTATTTTTGATTCCGACTTACCGCCCTCTAACGCCTTCACCTCCTTTATATTTTGAGTTTGGTTTGTTTCTTTCCCAATATCAAGTGGCTGACTGACTGGTAGCTTGTTAATCGCTATATCATTGACGATCGTTAGTTTCCTTCTGATATGGTAATTGATTCCGTTATCAGAGTCTTTTGTTCTATTTGCCCTGATTTTATCAGCGCTGACTGAGCACCCTTTTGCCCTTCAGACTCCCTAGGCTTATCATCTTGAAATACAAGTAGTTGACCACCATCAAATTCAGTCAAATAAACTCTTTCTATAATGTCATACTGAGACAGAGTTAGCTCGATAAATTCGTTGCGAACGGAACGATCCATCCACTCACTCGAGCAAGATCTATCATAGCTCGTTGAGATGCCAACATAAGATCAACTTCTTCCTTGAACCTTTGAATCTCATCATTGCGGTATTTTTTTCGAACTTCAGGTTTGGATAAAAAGAATGAGATCAAGTCTGGTGAAACTGCATTGCAAGATCTACTGTAGGTATTCTTGATCTCCATAAATTGTGACGTGAATTCAGCATAAGCTCTTATTTGCCTCATTGATATTGAATCAAGATTCACCCTAAACCCTGTTAGATTATGTCTGCAAATTGACATAAACACACTCCTAACAGTATTTGCCACTACATTATTCATACACACATAAGAGCGTTGAAGGGTATTGAGCGTTAAAAACTTAGCATTGCATAAGTCATCGAAGATCTGTTTTTTGCCCTCTTAAGAGTACTTGCAACTCAGAGATATATAGCTTTTAAAGATTTTTTCTGTAGTTTCAGCCAGTTCGACTAATTTGTGATTCACTTTACAATTGATCAACGCCGATTCTTCCGAAATCTTTGATGTCACCATGGGCTGCAAACTGCACAAAACCATATGGGCAAAGTGCTGATCCTGCAGAGTACTTTTTTCCAACTCTCTCTCATTTTGCATATTAGAATGCACTTTATCAACAAATCCGACCAAATCTTCATTGGACGTAATCACC
>CAIOSF010000242.1 GCA_903860855.1 uncultured Alphaproteobacteria bacterium
ATCTTCTGTTTTAAAAATTTCTGTGAAATGACCGCCAGAAAGATAATCAACAATTTTGCGCCAAAAATAAAGAGCTCTCAGATTATCAGGCATGACCGCAATCGACCATTTGCCCGGATGCGTTTTAAAATATCTCTAGAGCGACTTGAGCTGCAATCCCTTTACCTTGAAATTTGGCGAGAATAAAAAATTCACCCATATTCCAATCAACCGTTTCTGTCAGGCATTCTTTATCCAATCAAACAAACCCTGCCAGTTCATTATTTACTCTTACTAAAAAGGCTTGTTTATCCATATTCTCAAAATAATGCTTAAAATCTATATATTAAAACATCCCATTCGCTGGGCATTTCCATTCCATATATCTAGTCCTATCGTATACGTAGAACCGTGCCATATTCTGAATGATTGGGTAATCAACAATTATTGCGGGGATGATCTTGAGCGTAGAATGCAACAGTTTCACTAAAAAATGAGTTTTTTGACCAGCAAAAACCCCACCTCCTCCCATAACAAAATCCCCCGACATATTGGAAGCCTGCCTTTTCATAAACATGTTTAGCTCTGGGATTAGTAACATCACGATCAATAAAAAACGTATCAGCAGATTGGTCGTATTGTTCTCGAAAAAAACCTATGAATACTTCTAATGTTTTTGCCCCCAAACCATTACCAAAATAGTTTTTATCTCCAATCATGTAGTCTATGCTATACGTGGTACCAGTACTTGAGATATGATCTTTTTTAAGCACCGGCATATCATACCCTTCCTTTTCTTGAAGAGTCATGATCAGGCAATATGGCATATCGCATCCGCTCTCAGATGAGGCAAACCCAACCCAGTAAGTATAAAGACTGTTACAATCATGCGATGGATCTTTCCTACCGGTCATGAAGTTCAGAATATCATCCTTGTATTCTTGGCTGTTATCCCAAAACTCCTTAACATGTGGTTCTTCTAGCCAGATAAAAATCTCCTCTTTGTGTTTGGAACTAGCTTTTTCAAAACTGATAATCATAATATTCTTTCTTAACCACAATCAATTCTCAACTATAATCAATTCAATCTCAATCCGATAGATTGGGCTTTATAGTCTGCAAGCACCTCATTAATAACTTGCCAGGATTTATCTACTTCTACTTGATTAGTACCCGGCAAGTCAGCACATACAATCAAAGCCTTCCATAGTGCCCAGCCCCGGCCACGCATCCAAGTGTGAAATGGCTGCATGGAACGTCTCCCTGCTCTCTTTTTTGAATAATGTCCACGCGATCACCAAATCACAGGCAGGATCTCCGACTCCCGAACAGCCAAAATCAATAACAGCACTAAGCTGCCCCTTTTCGGTCAGCAAATTTCCAATAGCGACGTCCCCATGGAACCAGATGGGAGGGCCACACCAGGTGGAAGCCAGGGCTTTATCCCATACCTCCGTCACAGCATTAACATCAATCTCATCACTAAGAATTTTAATAGCCAGCCTGGTTTCGACGTCATATGTTATTAATGGCACACAGCGATGGAAGCTGCTTGGCCCACGGGTCGCGTCTATCCCTTGCAAAGCAAGTAGGAATGAGGCAAGGACTGCAGCAAATTGACCCAGATCGGCGATGCGATCGATGCAGTTTCACCATCGAACCACTGATAAATGGACCAATAGCATGGATACTCTTCTGTTGGCTCTCCCTTCGCCAATGGGAGGGGAATTGGCAGAGGTAGTAGTGGTAGTTTAGGTAGCCACAGATGTTCTTTTTCTACCTGTGTGCATACTCGGCTGCACTAGGCAATCTGACTAACATATGCGCACCAAGACGAAATGTTCTGTTGTCCCATCCATCGAATTCAACCGGCTTAACTTGGAAATCCACCCACTGTGGGCACTGCCCTGCAAGCAATCGCTTGACTAAAGCTATATCGAGATTAACCTCATCTACATGCATCTTACTTGCTATGGACATTCGATTCTCCTATCACACCAGAACGATTAAAGATTATAATCACAGTATTTTTCTTATATAAGATTTCCGCATAATTCCGAGATCACATGCTGTTATTTGCGTAAGAACAAAGTTATCATACGGAATTTCCAGCTTAATACCAGCACCCAAAGTGGTTGGTGATAAAGAAAATATCACTTTGGTCAGTTGTTAATGCTTTAGAAGTAAAAACATAAGTTGTTTTATTACCCCATGTCCAATCACCAAAACTTAAGATCTGCTGATAACTACGGCTTCCCATTATGATAATAGAAATGCGCTTCATAAAGGATCTATGGCCAAATTCATCGTTCTCATCGCTAGGATGAGGCAACCAATCAACATCACCATTTTCGTCAGCAATAAAACCATCAAGGCTTGTTGCGATGTAAAGAATTACTTTCGTCATAATGTTATCACAATGGATTTGTATTATGGCACCGGTGTGTTTTAAAATTCTTCCCGCCACCTCATGCTCTACAAAGTTTGTTACATCAATTTCGAGCAAATTGGGATGAGAGGTTTAAATCAGCTGATACTCTGCATAAACATCTTCTACGCATATGCGATACCCATATTTCGCTATTTCTTTTGTTATAGTATATTTGCTAGTCCCTGGCTTACCTATAAGGTAGATGATTGTAGTTCTTTTTGTACTC
>CAIOSF010000243.1 GCA_903860855.1 uncultured Alphaproteobacteria bacterium
ATAACACTTATTTCGTAATGTGCTGTTGATTTTTACGTCTTTTTATTGACAATAGCCAGTGATGTTCAAAAGTTAGTGATACATAGGAGAGGATGGCGCTAGGTATTTATTAACGTATATATTAATATGGAATTAAATCGTGAATAATCTGAATGGTGGTCAATCTATTATCCCTAAGGAATTTGCTGTATTCGTCTTAATCTTAATGGCTTGTGCCCCAGTTTATATATATTTTGAAAGACAGCTAACTGATGGGTTTATCAGTAAAGCTGGAGCGATCACTAAGAGCATAGAAAAAAATATCGAAGGCATTGATGAAGAGACAAATAAAGCTTTCAACGACAAACTCGCCAAAACCATAACCGATAACATTGAGATGCAGAAAGGCTATCTTAACTATATTTCCATTTCCGATCAAAATGGTAGCATCATCATGGAGCAAGGAGATAAAGATGAACAAGGGGAGAAAGATGGCAAAGATGACGAGAGTGGTGATATTTCTCTTTACCTTTTTCCTTTTTTTGAGAAAAAGTTGGATTTTGAGCTTAAAAACCAGGGTATTAATTACGCATATGTTCTCACGACAGTGTTCTCAAAAGCAGAATTAAATGAGCAGGTTTTGGTGATGAGGGTATTGTTTGGGATTATTATCTTCTTGGGGACGCTAGTTATATATCTAGTTAGTTGTCTGATAACTACAGGAAAAAAAGCGCAGCCTGAGATTGGCATTACCCAAACGCGTTCATGATGGTAGAGCTTTTGGCTGTTATCATGGCCGTCGTGATGTGATTGAGTGTTTTTTCTATAAAGTCCACACAAATCATATCAAAAACAAGTCGGTCACAACGGCTAACCAAATTATAATAGCTATACACAAGGCTAAAAAAACAGCTCCAGATCCACAGTCTTTGATGTATCCATAAGTATTGCTTCTTTCATTTCTACCAAAGCAATTTACTATTTGCTCTATCGCCGTATTCATCAGCTCGACCAGCAGTACAAGCAATACAGCTGAAATCAAATAGCTCTTCTGAATAAGTGTCACAGGCAATAATGCAGCTGTAATGACTGCAATAACAGCCACATATACCTCTAGCCTGAATGATAGCTCTAACCTAAAAGCCTTACTCAAACCGAGGTAGGAATAGCGAATGGATGATGTAACCTTTTTTATTATTACTTTCATATACAGGGAGTTATAAAGTACGGAAGTAATAAATACCCCCGCACCCGCTTTGTCCATAGAAATTTAGCTATCCCCCTACGCTGCCACCACTAAAATCACCAAAACCCTCCTGTGGATTAAATGCATCAAGCTCAGGAGCCGCATGAGATCCGAAGATACCATGACTAATATTTTCGGTACTATGGTATATCGTTTCACCAACGACTCTAATGCTATCAGATAGCACCTCCACGAGACCGTAAAATATCATCCCAACGGTGGCTCCTTTAATAACACTTTCCGCTACATTTACTTCGGAACCTTTGTTAATAAAGGTAGATATAAGATAAGCATTAAATCCTTCAATTGCCGCTGGCGCCGTCGTTGCATACCTATCAGCCATATATTCATAAAGGGCCGCGTTCACCCCACCGATTACCATATATTCTAGACCATTTGGACCAAGGCCATTGTTTAGAAAAGCTTTCAAAGCTCCACCGATCAAGCCACTTGTTACAGCTACGCCTTTGTAGAGGTAATGATGATCTTCTGGTGTGATACCGCAGCTTTCGGCAACTTTTTGGATGACCTTACGTGTAACACAAGATGCAAGATGGTTTAGCGGGCTTGCATGACCATGGGCGAAATCAAATTTAGGTGTAAAATCCTTCACTATAGCATTAACTCCACCCTTATTGCTACTAAGCATGATTTCAAGTAATGCCAGAATCGTTACTTGGGAGAGACAGTCGGCCACTATAGAGCCAGTTTTTTGTACAAATGGTATTTTATTAGGATCTTTAGACACATTATTCCTCAATTAATTCTATATTACTCCGTTAAATTATCAGGCAATGTTGGACCATCATTATAGAGATCCGGGAAGCTGGTATAACTCTAGTCTCTATATATCATAATATTAGTTCAGCATCATTCGCAAAACTTATACCGACGATAATATATAATAGATTAGCGTTATGTACAGAGAAAATATGAAGTTTATATAAAATAATAAGCGAACCAGATGCTTTCCCTGCTATTTATCGGGAAAATACAGCTTAAGAAAGAATTGTAGTGACTCATCGATTGCGAAGTTAGAGTTTACTCCTTGGTCGGAACAGCAGGAGCAGAATTCATATCATAACCTATCTCTTTCAAATACTTTAGAACTCCAGCATGCATAGGAGCGATTCTACCATCATTTAACATTGAATACATATTGAGATTTTGTAATGCCGGATGCAGTTTTTTGAGACTACCAAGATGGCCGAAGGTTGCCTTGGCTATTTTATATATGGTTTCATCATTAGTATCATTAGGAGCAACCAATGTGGCCTTGAGCCCTATGGTCTGTACATCATAGGCAATACCTAGGTAGATTTTTCCAGGAATTGTCGTAACCTTATACTCATTATTATTGCGAATAAAATTTACTATATCATTATCATTGACACTGATGATGTTGGTTTCACACAGACCAGTTACCTTCTTAATATAAGAGTTAGGATGCTCAACAATTAGTATCATTGCATCAATTTGACCTGAGCACAGGGCCTCAACCTCATCTTTGTGCTCAAGCTCTGTCACCGCTTTAAAATTTGTGTAATTCCATCCCTTACTCTTCATGATGTCGTCCATAACGACTCTCACGCTTGATCCTGGCTTCCCTATGTTTATAACCCTATTTGTCATATCGTTTAAAGTTTTAATGGTAGACTCCCTCTTGACGATTATAGCCAAAGACTCATCATGTAATGAAAATACAAAGCGCAGATTATCATACCTGCCGGCTTTAGCAAAAACGCCGGTCCCGTTTAATGCTTGCTTTTGCCAATTAGATTTTACCAAAGCGAGATCTAGCTTTGCTTCCTTTAGCCCATTGATATTGGCTATGGACCCAGATGTTGAGACAGCTCTGCAATACGGATTTGAAGCGAACCCACCGTTATTATCTCTATTGTAGTAGAGGCATAGAGCGCTCCCCAAAGGATAATAAACTCCATCAATAGCAGATGTACCAAGCTTTATTATTCTATCTTCTATTCCTGAGGTCTCAGCCGCTGTATTACCGCTCCGATCAATTTGACCAGCTGGAGCATCTCCGGCCGATTGGTTATACCCATTCTTTTGTTCGGATGATTTACTGCCACTATCAGCTTTATTGTCATTTTTTGCGGTTTTTTCACCTGCACCTGACGGTGCGCCGGGCTTTGCATCATTAGCTCCTTCCTTGCTGGTTCCACTAGGTCCCGCAATCGCGCCAGTGCTCTCCCCTACTCTGTCACCGATTTGCGGTTGCTGTGGTATAGGAAGGGGCGGTAGTTGCATAGGTGATGCTCCTGGAAGGGATGGGGGAGGTGCTGGTGGTAGGTCAGGCATAGAAGGCAATGGAGGAGGAGATGCGAAGTTTTGCTCTGCGAAGGCAGCCATGGGAGAGTAAAAATATGAGTATAGGCAGTAAACCCCCACAGTGAACGTAAGGAGTCCATTGAGCATATGCAATAAAGAGAGAGACCTGGCGGCCGATATCATCCATAATTTGAAAACCCTATTCATAGCTACGTCCTGATTTACAATAGTATTGTCTTAGGATTATTATCTGAGCTGCAATAAAAACAAAACTGATCAATGGCATGAATATAACTTTAAAGTTTACCCATAACTCCTCAGGAAAATTGCGCCATATCGCTTCATTCATGATTGCGCAGAAGAGGAAAAATAAAGACCAACATATTGATAAAACGCGCCAAATATGGTCGTCTACACCGATAAAACTTTGCATCATATCCTTCAGCAAAGTTTTGCCATAGAATAAAAAACAGAGCATAAATATGCAGTATACCATGGTTGGTTTCATTTTAATAAACACCGGATCATCGGCTGCAAGGGCCAGGCTGCCGCAAATGACCAGAATGACGCTTGAAATAATCGATAAAAGTGATAGCTTTTTTTTCATCAATACCGAAATAAGCAATACTGCTAAAGATGAAATCATAATCGTAAGCGTTGCGCCCTTGATGCCAACAAGCTTGTATGCGATGAAGAACATTATAAGTGGTACTATTTCTATCAAATTCGCCATTTTTTTAAAATACTATTACGTCTTAGAGATTACAGGGGGTCTTATCAACTATGATCATTATGAAGCCAAAAAACACAACTCTCAAGGGGTTTATTATTCTATATCTACGATCACTCTATATGCTATGCTTTACAGCCATGTTGATCGCTACCATCCATATAACAATACCAGACTCAAGATTAAATAATAATATAATGAACGGGGGGGGCTGTATAGTGAATCTACTGCTCATGGATCAAGCTCTTGCTCATCAGCCTGATAGTTATATATCCGATGTTTTTTTGGTACAGAATGTTGAAGTATCAGCTGATGTTGGAACATTAGAGGACTCAAAGAGCGAGGCGATTAAGCGTGCTTCTAGTAAGGCATTTGGTATTTTGGCGCAAAGACTTGCCCCATCTTCTTTAGTCGATAAAGCCACTAGCATCTCCCAGGACAATATGAAGGATTGGGTAAAAAAGATAACCCCCATAAATGAGAGAATGACTTCTCATTCCTATACAGCTCTTTATGACGTTCTATTTGACAATGTGGCGATAGAGGCAATTTTGAGTAAGAGCGGTATTCGATACGCAAACGATTATGCTTCATCAATTTTGATAGTGCCAATACTCCATTCTGATAACACGTATACGGTTTGGAAAACCAGTCCGTGGCAGCAGGCTTGGGGGCAATTGCCAGAGCTTTATGGCTTAACCCATGCTGATGTTGTTGAAGGCAATTTGGAGGATATTGAGAATATAAAGCCAGAAACAGCAATGAATGATTCTTATGATTCCTTTGGTGTGATACTTGGTCAGTACGACTGCGTCAGGATTGGCATAGTGTCTGCAGAACAAGTTAATCAGAATAAACTTGAGGTCACCCTACGTTTGCTTGATAAAAATAAGGAGATCATCAAATTTACAATCTATCAAAGGATAAAAAATGAGGCTGATTTCGCTTTCTATAAGCGAATATCTCTCGATCTTTTGGCAAAAATTGACAACTTGTGGAAAGGTGAAGACTTATTTGATCAAGCAATTCTTTACAGTTCTAGAGTTTACATTCATGCCCACGCTCCGAAAAACTGGAATGAAATACGCAAAGTTATAGAATCGATTAACGAAATCCGCAATTATCGTGTTGTCCAGAATAGCTCTGAGACGATTGAATTGGAGCTGAACTACGCCGTTGCACCAGCTACTCTGAGTAATTTGATGCTGCAAAAGGGGTTGAAGGTTGATAACCAGGATGGAAAGGTTATATTAAGCAAGACTGTGAAAAATGGTGATGCAGTAAGTTAGACGGCTATCGGAGAGTGGGTGATTATGTGGCATATAAACTCACCTTACGCAAGACCATGTAGGTGAATAAATAATAAAGAGTACATAAAAATTAAAAGTTTTTGTCCTTGATCTACAGTCTCGGGCTTAAATTTACTGATGATTCTTGTTTTTGTTGCTATGGTTACTTAATGTAAACATAGATATATTTAATTGTTTCTTTTATGAAGGAAGCGCTTAGGGCACAAAGAGATCTTGATATTCTGGATATCGAAGCAAATGGTCTTTACCAGGATGGTAAGTGTGTTTTTACCTCTAGTGATATAAGAGAGATGAAGGACTCTAATAACAACCGATATCTTCGCATCTTATTAATGTATTTTGAGCATAGGGGCATTGGTAAAGCTCCAAATGATCCTCCTGTAAACCCTCTTTTTGATACGATAAAGTTTAATGAGCTAAAGGTTGTCGAGCCATTTTCCACTATATCAACTGTAGATATAGCAATGAGGAATGGTGGTAATTTCGGTGTTTCATATGATAAAGCGTACTTACGATCAGTGTTCTTGCCTGAATTGATAGACAACATGGTGAGGATTACCGAAAGGGATGTGCCATATGAGACTAAAATCAGTCAAATGCAAGAGGTTGTAGAGAAATTATTTGGACCAAGCTGTATAACACAAGAAGAAAAAGATAGATTGCGGGAGACATCACGTGATGTCTCTAGAGGGCTTGTGCAGCTATCGACGGTAATGGGGCTTGATAATAGCTCATTCGTTGGGCAGCTTATCGCCATAATAACAAAGTTCATTCAAGGTATTTGGAAGAGGGATGTTGGTTTTATAAGTGAGATTCATGAGGAAGATTTGCGGCTTGCAGTGACCAGGGCTATGACTTTAAAAGTTGGTGATCAGACAGAATTCGCTAAAGATATTACATTTTTAGCTAATACCTTTGGTTTAGAACACAAGCAGATGGTGGAGGGGTCGAAAATCAAAGTTGAGGGCCAGCAAACCCCGGAGTCCATAAAGCGTATGGCTGGAGCATTTGATAGCCTTATCGAACAAAATAAACAAGGACCAAATAAAGATGAT
>CAIOSF010000244.1 GCA_903860855.1 uncultured Alphaproteobacteria bacterium
CAAGCTGGAAGCGAAGTCAAACCAAAGGCGAAGTCAAAGAGGCAGTAGTTAAAAGCTGGAACTGGTATTATAAACGATTCTATGGTCTATACCCTGATACTGAAAGACAATTGCCTATTGTACCCTTTTTTAATACTATGCCTCAGTTCTTATGTATGAAACAAATTAGTGTTTAACTATGACGAAGCTTTCGCTGCTGCAATAGAGCAGGTGAAATTAGAGAAAAGATACAGAATTTTCACTAAACTCAAGTACGTTACTGGCAAAGCACCAATAGCTTATGCTTCAAACATACAAAAAGAAATTACTGTGTGGTGCAGCAACGACTATCTAGGCATGAGTCAGAATCCATTGGTGATAGAAGCATGTATAGATGCCGTGAGATCAATGGGAGTGGGAGCAGGTGGTACTCGCAATATATCTGGTACGCATGAACCGATATCTCAGCTAGAAGAAGAGTTGGCATCACTCCATAACAAAGAAGCGGCCCTAGTCTTTACTTCCGGCTATGTCGCTAATCAGGCCTCTCTGGGCACTATAGCTAAAATCATCCCTGATTGCGTCGTATTCTCTGACGAAGACAATCATGCATCTATCATTCATGGCATTAGAGAGTCTAGATTGAACAAGCATATATTTCGCCACAATGATATGGAACATTTGGAGGAGCTATTGATGAAATATGACTATGCCACTCCTAAACTCATAGTATCGGAATCAATTTATTCTATGACTGGCAGCACCGTACCGATGGCAAGACTTAGGCAGTTAGCTGAGGAACATAACGCTCTAACCTATGTGGACGAAGTCCATTCTGTCGGTATGTATGGCGAAGGAGGATCTGGCATAGCTTCTCTCCTAGATGAAAATATTGATATTATCCAAGGCACGTTAGCAAAGGCATATGGGGTAATTGGCGGTTACATAGCCGCATCTAAGCACATAGTCGATGCCATCAGATCTCTTGCCTCTAGCTTCATCTTCACCACCTCACTGCCCCCAAGCATTGCGGCCGCTGCCCTCGCCAGTGTTAGGTATCTAAGACAAAGCAACATTGAACGTCAGAAACTCCATGCTAATGTAAAATTAGTTAAAGATGGATTACGTAGGATTGGTGCTCCATTGGTAGAAAATGATACTCATATAGTCCCTCTGTTGATATGCGACCCTGAGAAAGCTAGGAATATTCAGCAATCATTGTTGTATGATCATTCTATATATGTCCAAGCAATTAACTATCCTACCGTACCAAAGGGAAGAGAAAGACTTAGAATAACCCCAACCCCTATGCACACAAAAGAGATGATAGAGGCTTTGATTGAAGCGGTGGACAAGTGCTATATCCACTATAATGGATGATACTTAAAAGAACTTCTATATTTATGATCAATACCAAAAAATATGGGAGTATTTAGTTAATAATTTTTTGTTTTTACAGTATATTTTTACGATATTGACATCAATTGCCTGCTAATGTTAGATGAAGAAGTGGTGCTAGTATATAGAGCAGCGGGAGGCACCAGCCGTAAGATCTCACCATAGTATGACAGATTGATACCTCTGCAATACAGCCTCGATAACTTTATCCCATCCTACCGCTTGTCATTTAACCCCTAGCGACCCATCGGTCACCCATTAATATCACCCATACTCGGACAGGCATTGAGTAATTATCACATTGTGTCAATTCAATGTATGACAGGCCCTAATATCATTATGGTTTATAAGGCAGGGGGAGTATGACCCCATCTATTTACCACCACCCAGCTGATGAACGTAAACAGCAAGTTGATGAATAGTAGAATCACTTAGTTTGCCCGTCCAATACGGCATCACTCCTCCTCTGCCATTGTATATAACATCATATATGGTTTCGTAATCACTACCATATAACCATATTGCATCGGTTAGATCTGGAGCCCCAACATCATGATTGCCCTTGCCATCCCCACCATGACATGATGAACAGTTGGCTGCAAATAGTTGAGATGCTTTGGCCTTGTCATAGGTATTTGACTGATCTTCCAATAACCCTCCTATATCCATGACATAGTGGGCTAGCATAACCACCTCTTCCGCCTTCAGTACCCCATCCTTACCAAGTGATGGCATTTGTGAATCCCTGCCATCAGGATGACCAGAGCGGATACCATATTTGATAGTGGTGTATATGTCATCAATTGAACCACCCCATAACCAAGCTCCAGCCGTCAGATTGGGATAACCAGGATGCCCACCACCGCCTATACCATGGCACATAGCACAGTTATTGTTAAAAGCTGATCTTCCACCCGTCATAGCGAATTGTAACAGCTGTGAATCTTGAAATATTTGCTCGAACGAAGCCTTATCGAACTGCTGCTGATATTTTTGCCTCACCTTATCGATGCTGATCAGATCCTCTTCAAGCTCTTTGGTAGATGACCACTGCAATGCCCCTTGATCATCAGGAGTTGGCCAGGACGGATAAAGTATCCAGTAAGTTAACGCGAAAAATACACATATGTAAAACAGCACTCTGAGCCAGGAAGGGTCGGGGTTGCGAAACTCTTCTATTCCATCCCAATCATGACCTGTTGTCTCCGGATCCACAAATCCATTCGTTTTTGACCTTGCATGAGGCTTGACCGTTTCATTTGGTTCTACCTCCGGTTTATCTACTCCATCTGTATTCAAGAAAGAGGCTTTGGGACTCATCTCAATGCCTTCAACTCGAGATAAGGGTACAGAAGTATTATCAACCTCATGCTCGGCAGATTTAGATGACTCTGCATTAGATGCAGATTGCGCACTAATCATAGTATCATCAGGCTTAGCATCATCTTTCGGCATATTACTATCTCTCTCTTTATCCATATCACTACTCATAATGCCTCTTCACCCAGCCGCTACAATTTTCCTTGAATTGAATCAGCAGCAACAATAGCCACTGATGCATTTCCTTCCTTCTGATTGCACGCTTTTGTATTGGTCATATTCTCATCCCTTGCTGTCAAGACTCTCTCGCTTTCCTTATTTCCCTCTCTTATTCCTAAATCAAGAGCAGCTGATAAGCCAGAAACTGACTCGCTTTCTTGTCCATTATACTTATAATCATCATTATCAAGAGGTATTCTACAGTACTTGTCATAATCCATTTTCGATTTTGGCCTAAAGATCCATAACATGATTCCAAGCCAGGCTATAAAGACTATTACAGACTCAAAAGTTGCAATTTCTGACATAACTATACCTCTTTCTGAATCATCATTTACCAATCACGACCTCTGTTGGTTTGTAAATCAACCTTATTACCCAATCCCTGTAGGTACGCTATTAAAGCATCCATATCAGTTATTTCTGTACTCTTATTATTAAACTTCTCAATGGTGACTTTGCTATACCTCTTCTTAAAAGCAGCAATATCATCCTCGTTTTTATTGATGCCAAGTTGTGTATCTATATCGCTATCACACTTTGCTAAATCATCATCTGTATATGGCACACCTAACATACGCAATATTTTCATATTCTGACAAATTTCACTTGTATCCAGCTTCGCATACAACATAAACGGATAGCCAGGCATTATAGATTCTGGCACAACAGAACGAGGATTATACAAATGCTGAATGTGCCAGTCACTAGAATATTTTCCACCAACCCTAGACAAATCAGGGCCAGTTCTTTTTGAACCCCAGGCGAATGGATGATCGTACATACTCTCAGCCGCGAGGGAATAGTGGCCATATCTCTCAACTTCATCTCTTAATGGGCGGATTTGTTGGCTATGGCAATTATAACAACCTTCCCTCTTGTAAATATCAAAACCAGCCAATTCAAGGGGGGTATAAGGTCTCATACCCTCAACTCTTTCTATTGCTATTTCTTTTTTAAATAATGGGATGATCTCGATCATGCCACCGATGGATGCAACTACTACTACCAGGCATAGCATAAAAAAGATGCTTTTCTCTATTCTTTCATGAAAATTATGAGCGTTGTTGTCTGACATTTAGTTCACCTCCCTATGCTGCCTGTATTGCTTCAGATAACCTACTACCGACCGCACCCTCAGTAGGTTCATCTACCTCTTGACGGGCGGTGATGATGGTCATGATGATATTATAGGTCATAATCAGCACGCCTGACAAAAAGCATATGCCACCAATAGCTCGAATCAGATAGTACGGCTTAATACCAACAACAACATCTATAAAAGAATACTGTAAAAATCCCATAGCATCATAGCTTCTCCACATAAGTCCCTGCATTATGCCAGCTGCCCACATAGATGTTATATACAAAATAATACCTATAGTTCCTAACCATAAATGAAGATTAATCAATGAAATTGAGTACATTTCCCTCTTGTTCCATAAAATTGGAACCATGTGATAAAGAGCGCCAAAGCTTACAAAGGCAACCCAACCAAGAGCCCCTGAATGGACATGACTGATCACCCATTCAGTATAATGAGCTAGGGCGTTCACTGACTTAATTGCAAGCATTGGCCCCTCAAAAGTACTCATACCGTAAAAAGCGATGGCAATGATTAAAAAACGTAAGACAGGGTCGTCTCTAAGTTTATGCCAGGCACCAGATAGGGTCATGATCCCGTTCACCATACCGCCCCATGAAGGTACCCATAAAATGATCGACATTGTCATACCCAAGGACTGGGCCCAATCAGGTAGAGCTGTATAGTGGAGGTGATGAGGACCAGCCCAGATGTATATGAACACAAGACCCCAGAAATGCAGAATTGAAAGACGATAAGAATATATTGGCCTCTGAGCTCTCTTGGGCACAAAATAATACATAATGCCGAGGAAACCAGCCGTCAAAAAGAAACCAACGGCATTGTGACCATACCACCACTGAATCATAGCTGATTGCACACCACCAAAAACGGAAATGCTGTTAGGACTAGTCATTGATACAGGTATACTCATATTATTACCAAGATGAAGAATAGCCACAACAATCATGAATGCCAGAAAAAACCAATTAGCAACATAGATGTGTGACTCCTTTCTCCTCGCTAAAGTTACTATATAAACAATAATATATGACACCCACACTATTGTTAGCCACAGGTCAGCATACCATTCAGGTTCGGCATATTCCTTACCTTGGGTAATTCCAAACAGATACCCTACTCCAGCCATAACCATGAACGCTTGATATCCCCAGAACATAAACCTAGCTAACCATGGCAAAGCCAGGGTTACTTGACATGTTCGTTGAACAATAAAAAATGATGCGGCAAACAAAACATTACCGCCAAACCCGAATATTACCCCAGAAGTATGAAGGGGACGCAGCCGACCAAACGTTGTCCACGGCAAATCTAAATTTAGGGCAGGGTACACTAGTTGAAGAGCGATGAAAACACCAGCTCCCATACCAGCTATAGCCCAAAAAACAGCAGCTAATGTAAAGCACTTCACTATTTTATCATTATATTCTATTGTCATTCGCTATACTGCCTTATCCAATGCAACCATTTATAACCCAAGATTACATATATGCTCAAGTCATTTTAGCCAAAGTTTAACATATTTTACTCTGTTACCAAAACTTAATACATAAACTCAGACAATGCTTGGTTGATGACAGACCTCACACCTGTAAAGCTATTATAAAGAGTAAAGAGAGAATAAGTGATGAGCACTATAA
>CAIOSF010000245.1 GCA_903860855.1 uncultured Alphaproteobacteria bacterium
ATGTTCGGTAGCCCGGAAACTACAACCGGTGGCAATGCCCTAAAATTCTATTCATCAATCAGGCTAGATATTCGCAGAATCGGTGCAATAAAAGATAAAGATGAGGTGATTGGAAATCAGACTAGGATTAAGGTTGTAAAAAATAAGGTTGCCTCTCCATTTAGAGAAGCTGAATTTGATATCATGTATGGTGAAGGCATTTCAAAATTAGGTGAGATACTTGATATAGGAGTTAATGCTGAGATCATTGAAAAATCAGGATCGTGGTTCTCATATAACGGTCAGAGGATAGGTCAAGGTAGGGAGAATTCTAAGAAATTCCTAAAAGAGCATCCTGATATTGCTAATGAAATAGAACAAAAAATTAGAAAAAATCCTGAGACGGCTCTTAAGGAAGTTAAGGGAGAAGGTAGGCCTAGTGCAACTGAAGAAGAATAGTCATTATGAACAAGTGGATATACGAATTTAGGTTTGATAAGACAGACGGCAATGATTCAATGAAAAACATACTTGGAGGGAAAGGAGCTGCTCTAGCCGAAATGTCGCTATTTAATATCCCTGTTCCACCAGGTTTTACCATCTCTACCGAGTATTGCAATAAGCATTACAATCGCGATATGGATCAATGCCTGCGTGACGGCACTACAAATCACTATCACGGTAGTGACGATAAAAACCACAACCGACGTTCTATACGCCATGGCTCTATATGCGATGAGTTAAAACGACAAATTAAATTATCAATAGGTAATTTAGAATCGGTACTTGGCAAAGATTTTAGCAATAATACCAAGGCTCCATTGCTCCTTTCTGTCCGATCTGGCTCACCTATTTCAATGCCTGGAATGATGGATACCATTCTAAATCTTGGCTTGACCGATCATAATGTTCATTCTCTCGCAAAATATACAAATAATCCAAAATTTGCTTATGATAGCTATCGTCGATTTATTCAAATGTATGGGACCATAGTAATGGGGCTTGATAGCCACTTATTTGAAGATATCCTCGATTATCAGCGTAGATTAAAGAATGCAAAGCATGAGTGCGAGCTAGATCTTGATGATCTCAAGCAAATAGTGAATAGCTATAAAGATGTATTGGCGAGGAATGACATGACCATTCCTCAAGATCCATATGAACAACTATGGTGCGCAGTAGGATCAGTGCTGGATTCATGGATGAATCCAAGGGCGATAAAATATAGGGAGTTACATCAAATTCCATCAGACCTTGGTACGGCAGTGAATATTCAATCAATGGTTTTTGGTAATATGGGTGAAGGGGATTGTGCCACTGGTGTGCTATTTACTCGTAATCCGTCAACGGGAGAAAAAAAGACATTTGGAGAGTTTCTCTTAAATGCCCAAGGGGAAGATGTGGTTGATGGTAGCCGTGATGCCTACCCGATAACGGAACAATCAAGGCTTGAGCAATATGCTGAGAAATCGATGGAAACAGCTATGCCAGAAGCTTTTGGCGAGCTTATGAAGATTTGTAACGCTCTAGAGCTTCATTATCGTAATATGCAGGATATAGAGTTTACTATAGAGAATGGTAAAGTTTGGATTTTGCAGACAAGAAATGGTAAAAGAAGCGTGGCTGCAGCTTTGCGTATAGCGAGAGACATGGTCGATGAGGGATTACTGTCCCCAAAAGAAGCAATAAATGGAATCGAAGCAAGTTCTCTCGATCAATTATTGCATTGTAGCCTCGATCCAAACCATTCGCGCAATGTAATTGGTTTTGGGTTACCAGCCTCTCCTGGAGCTGCCTCTGGTGCCATAGCTTTAACTGCAAGCGATGCAGAGAAAATGGCTCAGATAATGCCGGTGATACTTGTGCGCTCCGAGACGAGTCCTGATGATATAACTGGGATGAGTGTTGCTCAGGGTATCGTAACGGCTAGGGGAGGAATGACATCCCATGCCGCTGTTGTTGCTCGTGGCATGGGCAAACCGTGTGTTTGTAGCGTCAGTGATATGAAAATAGATCTGCGTGATGGTCTTGTTACCATAGGGCGTCATAAACTAAGAGAAGGAGATATCATAACTATCGATGGTAGCACTGGTCATATTATTATGGGAGAAGTTCCCCTCATAGAGCCTAAAATGTCTGATAATTTCGCAACTATAATGGAATGGTCTGATGCAATTAGTACTATGAAGGTTAGAGCGAACGCTGAGACCATTACTGATGCCAAAACTGCACTGAAGTTGGGTGCCACTGGCATAGGACTTTGCCGGACTGAGCACATGTTTTTTGCTCATGACAGAATTTTAAGTGTGCGAAAAATGATCATGGCATCTGATGATGCCGAGAGAGCGAATGCCATTCAAGAGCTTGAGCATTATCAGAAAGATGATTTCGTTCAGCTTTTCGCCCTAATGGGCGATCTACCCCTTACCATTCGCTTACTTGATCCACCATTACATGAATTTTTGCCACAGCGCGAAGATGAAATAGCTGAGCTTGCCGATGCAATGGCCTGTGGCATAGATCTTGTTAGGAAAAAGGTTGAGCAAATGAGGGAGCAAAATCCTATGTTGGGCCATAGGGGATGTCGTCTTGCTATCACATATCCTGAGATCTATAGAATGCAGGTGAGATCGATATTTGAGGCAGCATTAGAAGTAAGGGAGGGATTTGGATATGCGATTCAGCCAGAAATAATGCTACCCCTCGTCCTTGATCCAAAGGAAATCATTTTATTGCGCAGAGTAATAGAGCAAGCTAGGAATGATATTAAATCTAGATGCTATGAGAGAATTATGAAGGTATCAATGTCTTCTATCATACCAGAGTCTGGATTGAGTAATGATAGGTTGAACGATAATGATGCCAGCTATAGATCTAGTGGTCAAAGCATGCATCGGGGTCGGAGCCATGATGATGGCGATGTTGAGATGGCATGCAATAATATACTGGGATATAAGCTTGGGACTATGATAGAATTACCAAGAGCAGCTCTACAGGCTGGAGCCATCACACCATTAGTTGATTTTTGTAGCTTTGGTACCAATGACCTAACCCAAACCACTATGGGGCTGTCGAGAGATGATAGCTCAACTTTTATGCATGCTTATATACAAAATAGCATATTTAAGATTGATCCATTTGTTTCGCTTGATCTCGTTGGAGTGGGAGAACTCATTAAAATTGCTGTGGAAAGGGGAAGAAGCGCCAATCCGAAGATTAAATTTGGCGTCTGTGGAGAGCATGGGGGGGACCCAGCCTCTATAGAATTTTTTGCTGAATTAGGCATAGATTACGTTTCATGTTCTCCTTATCGTGTCCCAATCGCTCGCCTTTCTGTGGCCCAGAGCGCTAAAGGTATTGGTGGCTGAACTGAATCGCCGC
>CAIOSF010000246.1 GCA_903860855.1 uncultured Alphaproteobacteria bacterium
ACTACTTCATCAGGATTAACCCCTTTATGCGGCTCTTTTCCAAAGAATTCCTTCACCTTCTGGATAACTTTAGGCATGCGAGTCATGCCACCTACTAAAACAACATCGTCGATCTGATCTGCACTTATGCCAGCATCTTTCATGGCCGCCTTGCAGGGAGCTACCGTTCTTTCAATCAGGTCATCAACCAACTGTTCTAATTTTGCCCGCGTAAGCTTTATATGCAAGTGCTTTGGACCAGAAACATCAGCTGTAATATATGGCAGATTTATCTCGGTTTCCATCGCACTTGACAATTCTACTTTTGCTTTCTCTGCTGCCTCCTTAAGACGTTGAAGAGCTAGGTTATCCTGCATTAGATCCATGCCGCTTGTTTTTTTAAACTCAATACATAGATATTCTAGGACGCGATGATCAAAGTCTTCTCCCCCAAGAAATGTATCCCCATTGGTTGACTTAACCTCAAAGACTCCGTCCCCTATTTCCAATATAGAAACGTCAAAGGTACCACCACCAAGATCATATACAACTATTGTTTTTGTGCCCTCTTTATCCAAGCCATAGGCAAGAGCAGCGGCCGTTGGTTCATTTATAATACGGAGAACATCAAGCCCAGCTATTCTACCAGCATCTTTTGTGGCCTGTCTTTGTGAGTCGTTAAAATAAGCTGGAACTGTTACAACTGCTTTTGTGATCTTTTCTCCTAAAAAGCTCTCGGCCGTCTCTTTCATTTTTTGCAGTACCATAGCGCTAATCTGGCTTGGTGCATATTTCTCCCCTCTTGATTCAACCCAGGCGTCACCATTGCTCGCGGCACAGATCTTATAAGGTACTTTTGATTCTAACTCTCTAGTTTTTGGATCATCAAAACGACGCCCTATCAATCTCTTGACTGCAAAAAATGTATTAAGGGGGTTTGTTACCGCTTGTCTTTTCGCCGGCTGACCAACCAAACGTTCATCTTTATCAGTAAAGGCAACTATTGATGGGGTCGTCCTCATACCTTCAGCATTTTCAATAACCCTTGCTTGTTTACCGTCCATGACGGCGACACAAGAGTTCGTCGTACCTAAATCAATACCAATAACCCTGCTGCTCATTTGTTCTTCACTATATATATTACTCAATATAGAGGATGATATAGTGGTCAAAATAGTGAGTGCAAGAGCGAAATTACATAATTTTTGCATCACCAATGGGAGTCAGTTCAGTACTAGGAGTATATGAAGCACAAGATCTGAATATTACTATTATCTGCATATAGTATTAATATATAAATAGGTTAAGTCCTCACCCATAGTATCAACAATTAATTCGGCCGGTTGACCTTCCATGCTTCTTGATGTAAGATACCACGATAACATTGGTTTTACACATAATGCAGTATAGGGGCGGCTCATTTTTGAGTTTATAGGTTTTCATGAACAGTCTTATCATCAAAAATGGCTCAACTTGCCTCCATACTTTCCCTTTTATTCGACTCTCTTTCATTCGAATGCGCACATGCTAGTGCCTGCTCATATCTAAAATCCAACAATTATCAGTGACATTAACGCTCAACTAGTTAGAATCTGGCGTTTGCATTAGCTGTGGCTGAATAATGAGAATTCGTTGGTAATTTCCTTAACCAAGTAGGTGGAAGAAAATCATGTCTAGATCACTAAGTTTAATACCATTATTACTATTTATTCTGATATTTTTGGGATCAGGAGTATATCTTCATTTCCAAAATGTAGAATTTGCCTTTTATCAGGTGCCAGCACCGGCCGCTATCTTACCAGCTGTGATTCTAGCTGTGATTATCGGCAAGATTATTCAAAAAAATAGCTTCTCTGATCAAGCAGAAATTTTAGTTAGGGGCATAGGTCATCACGATATCATACTTATGTGCGTAATATTTTTGTTATCTGGCGCCTTCAGCCATGTGACGAAAAGCACAGGATGCATAGAGGCTACA
>CAIOSF010000247.1 GCA_903860855.1 uncultured Alphaproteobacteria bacterium
ACCAGCATAGTATACACACCTTACATTATCGGGGTGACAAAATAATTCAAAAAACCCAAAGCCCCGGAAGAACTACTCGACACATCCCTGTAAGAAAAACATATAATGTTTATATTTCGATTGAGAGAGGGCCCTATGCCTAGCAAGCATCCAACCAGCAAAAATCTGTTTATTACTATATTCATCATTAATTTCAACTAGAGCCTTGGCCTCAGGTTGATAAACGACAGAATGCTCTTGCCAGCAGGTATGGAGGATCAATTGCAGGCCCGCAAAGGACGCAGCCTGATGCTTTGAAATAGCTATCTTGCTGGTTTTACCGTTATATATGTCGAGAGCTAAAATTTTAGCCCTCTCATAAAATTTGCCGGAATTATCAGCCTGTTCTACACCAATATCATCAACAGAATCAAACTTACCATTAGGGCTGATCTTATCCATTTTTTTTCCATCAACCACTTCTGATGCCCCTCCCTCAATGACTTGAATTTGCTTAGTTTTAGTGGCAGCAGTACCATTTATGGTCTTAGTCTTGGTATCACCCAGGTAGTAGAAAACTGAAGCTTTTTCGTCATTATCTGCAGCAAAAACCACAGGAAAAAACACCATGCCCAGTCCGAAGTAAATTAGTATGAGGATAGCAAGAATTAGTTTCATGATTATTACCTCATGAGCATAATGACAATATGACGCTTCTTACCCACAGAGATCTTCACCATGTCTCGCTCACTAACAAAGGTATCCATGCTAACAATATGATTTTCATCATCAATCATCTCGTTATCTATTCTCACTCCCTTACCAACAATCAGCTTTTTGGCCGCACTATTGGATTCACAAAGCCCACATGTTACTAATAATCTATAGAATGGCATAGGCAGATCTGAGGAACTGATCTCTACCTTGGGCAAGTCGCTCCCTATCCCTCCTCCACTAAATGTTTCTCTGGCTGTTCTCTCCGCGTTTCCTGCAGCTTCTTTATCATGACAAAGAGATGTTACTTCATTTGCCAACATCACTTTCAATTCATTAATATCCAAGTTTTCTTGAGCTCTGTCTATTTCCTCTACCTTTAGATTAGTGTAAATCTTCAAAAACCTGATGACATCGGCATCAGCAACATTTCTCCAAAATTGCCAGAACTCATATGAGCTGAGCATATCATCATTTAACCATACCGCTCCTCCAACTGTTTTCCCCATCTTCGCCCCATTGGCGGTAGTAATGAGTGGGGTTGTAATGCCAAATAGCTCACATCCCTCTACTCTTCTGGCTAGATCCACACCACTTACTATATTTCCCCACTGTTCTGAACCACCAAATTGCAGGCAGCAGTTGTATCTACGATAGAGTTCAACAAAATCATAGGCCTGAAGCAGCATGTAGTTAAATTCAAGAAATGTCAGGGGATGCTGTCTTTCAAGTCTCAATTTAACACTATCAAAGGTAAGCATGCGGTTGATGGAAAAATGACGACCGTAATCTTGCAAAAAATCCAGGTATTTCAGCTCACTCAGCCAATCAGAATTGTCAACTAAAATCGCAGCACACTCCCCTTCAAACACCAACAACTTGCGAAATATCTTAGCTATCGATAACTTGTTCTCCTCAATCTCCTCAAGTGAACGGAGCTTCCTCATCTCGTCTTTGTCAGATGGATCGCCAATACGAGTCGTCGCTCCGCCTAGTAGAATAACTGGCCTATAACCATGTCTCTGCATTGCTCTCATGATCATAATCTGCATTAGACTTCCAACATGCAGGGACTTAGCAGTGCAATCAAATCCAACATAACAACTGATCGGAACTGAGTGCTTTGAATGATCATTAGATTTATTCTCCCCACCTGTGGCACTATCACCCAAATTAGCACTCAAGATAGAGTTGAGTCCATCCGGATCAGTGCACTGATAGATATATCCCCTCTCAATCAATTCCTTTAACACAGGACTTAAAGTAAAACCAAAGACTGAATGGCTGGACAAAAAGCTAGGAGAGGAATTATGAGACGAGCTAGTGTTCATAGCATATAAAAAATCAACAACGAGGCCAAAATTATACCATCTTTGCTCCTAGTTGTCTCTAGACGTTTTATTACTATAATGAACCTATTGCACACAACCATCCTTTAGCTCAGGTGATTCTATCACTTTATATACCAGGCCCACCAACAATTACATGCCTTTTTTCTTCTTGCTCTTGCTGAATTTTCTCGACATGACTAGGGTGCTTATCAATGTGCTCTTGCTCAAGATGCTCACGATGCTTTGCCCCCAACCCCTTCAGTACACCAGCTTCTCGCAAAGTGCACGTAACATGAATTAACTTCAAAGCGCTCAAAGTCTTGTCCGTCAACTCACTAGAAGGGTTATAACCATCCCCTTTCTCAGCCCTCATATCATGACCTTCAGAGGATGCAACATGACCTCCCACTTTTATTGTGTGCTCAGCATCCTTAGTTTTTTGCACAGCTTCAGACATCTCACCAAACAACTTAGCACGATGAGGGTGCTCATGGCTATTCCAAACCTTATACACCTGATGCTGATGTTCCTTATTGCAATAATCAACCTGCTCAATACCATGTTTTTCCTTAAGTTCTTTCATGACATCATGATGGCACTCAGCTATTTCATCGCCGCGTTGAACTATATCCAGTCCCGTTTTTTCCTTTATATCACTAATAATAACAGCAGCAGTGACCAAACCCTCCGCAGATAGGATAACACTTTCAGTTAACTCATCTAATTTGGCACTTTCAAATTTATTCCAAGCATCGCCGACACTTGGGAAAACCAACTCATTCAAATCTGGAAGATGACTATGAGATGTGTTATGGGATAACCTATTTGGCGAAGCACCTTCCCAATTGGAACTGGCCATAGCAATCTGTTGTTCATACTTCAGCTCTCTTTCTTTTTCTAGGATAACGCCCTGGACAACAGCAACAAGATAGGCAAACCTAGGATCATTAGCTATTCGTGATAGAATACTGAGCAAGAGATCTATTTTGTCCTCTTTACTGAAGTTATATACTATACTATTAACTTCTCCAGTAATATCATATTTTGGATCGAGCTCACTTGCCCTAGCTCCCTTCTCGCCCTTTGCTCCAACCCCTCCGGAATCATCGATGATTGCATGAACCAATCTTATTACAATATTTTCGCGAGTTTGCAATATCTCATCATTTTGCACTACATGGTTTTGCGGATTCCCACCAGTATGACTGCCTTTCTCACCCTCTATTCCTAATACTTTATCAATAATAGATAGAACTCTATCTTTTTCTGATTCTTGAGCCATAATCATACTCCAAATTAACAGCTGGTTATCGATGATGCTAACATTAGATGCACCAAATAGATATACTATATATCACGCTCAACTCGCCATTCTTTGTTATATTGATCTATACTAGCATCATAGCGACACCAAGCATCCTATTTACGAATCCCCACTCGTTATCATACCAAGCCGCAATTCTAACGAACCTATTATGCACAACTTTTGTTTGAGTCATATCGAAAATTGCACTGTAAGAACTTCCATTGAAATCAATAGAAACCAGCTCTTTGTTAGTCATTGCGATAATGTTAGGATATACCATTGCAGCATCGAGCACCGCCTTATTTATAATATCAACAGTCACATCCCTATCACTAACAAAGGTCAGATCAATCATAGATACATTGGATGTCGGAACCCTAATGGCCGCTCCGTCCAGCCTTCCTTTGAGACTAGGAATCACATCTCCAATTGTTTTTGCTGCTCCTGTTGATGTTGGAATCATCGATAAGGCAGCAGACCTAGCTCTACGCCTATCATTATGTCTGTTATCAAGAAGCTGTTGATCGCTTGTGTAAGAATGTATGGTCGTCATAAAGCCAGATTCTATACCAACTGCATCATGTAATGCCTTAGCGATGGGAGCTAGGCAGTTCGTTGTACATGACCCAATAGAAATAATTTTGTGTTTTTTACAATCAAGACTTGCCTCGTTTACCCCTAAAACTACCGTCATATCAGCATCAGCACAGGGAGCCGAGACTATGACCTTCTTTGCTCCAGCAATCTTTATGTGCTTTTCCGCTTCCTCCTTGCTATTAAAAACTCCAGTGCACTCCATTACGATATCAACTCCATGAGCTTCTTCATCCAAACCCATAGAGTTGCAAGGCTTCTGATCACGCCTACTATCATAGATCATTGAATTCATTCGCCTATCAGTATCTCTCATCGCACCGTATTCTCGCCATTTTAGATCTTCGATAGCTGAATGAGCAACGATCTGGATCTTATGCATTCTACCATCTTCATCAATCCAACCTATCCAGTTGGGCCCATGCCTCACATCCTTTGTAAAGCGACCATGAGTTGAGTCATATTGTAATAAATGGGCGGCATCTTCTGGCACTATGCCATTGCTATTAATCGCCACAATCTCCATCTCGTCTTTTTTTCTGTAGGTAGGACAGAGTAAGCCCTTAACAAACATCTACCTATGCGACCAAAACCATTGATTCCTATTCTTATCATATTACCAAAACCTAATGAATACCACATCAACCCCCTAGACAAAACCAGTATAAGGAGCACAGTATAGATAATACCAGATTCCGTTTTTTACTACTGACGCTTTGACTTCGCCCTTGGCTTGCCCATTGAGTGTGGGAAACTGCTATGCATCACTGCCACTAGCAGATGGTGGTTATCATCCATAAGAGGTTAAAATAAGATAAAGTCAACTGACGTAGTAATAGTTTAAAATTGGACTTGGCATTTAGGCATAGCACCAAAAGATGATAGTATATTATAAGTTTCATGAAGAGGTAGACCGATCACATTGCTCACATGAGTCCCCCTCATAAAACTTATAAATATAGATGCTAGGCCCTGAGCTCCATAGCCTCCAGCTTTATTATACCATTCATGCGACGCCACGAATAACTCAATATCTTGTTGTGACAACCTCTTGAACTGAACCACCGTCATACCAACTTTTACCACAACTTTCCCCTTATATATGCCACAAACTCCGGTATACACCCTATGTCTCCGACCAGAAAGCTTAGATAAACAATATCTTGCATCATCTTCATTGATGGCTTTTGGCAAAGAAGTACGCCCGACCGCGGCTACTGTATCGGCCGCCAGTACAATATCATCCCGGTATAGACCTGCCACCTTTTGAGCCTTCTCGGTGGCAAGACGTTCAGCTAGTCTACTCGGTCTCTCACCCTTATGGGGCTCTTCGTTAAGGTCAGCAGGATGAATTGTATTCGGTTCATAGCCTATAACTCGCAATAAATCAACCCTATAGGGCGAAGATGAGGCGAGAACCAGTTTCGGAGAATGTCTTGGCATTATTATAACATCAACTAGAACCACCTTCCTGACCAGATGTCGGTCTTGGATCGCCGGCCTTATGCCTGTGGGTCACCCTACCCTTGCTCAGGTCATATGGGGTCATCTCAACCGTAACATCATCGCCAACCAAAACTCTAATACGGTTCTTCCTCATTTTACCGGAAGTATAGGCTATAATCTTGTGGCCATTCTCCAA
>CAIOSF010000248.1 GCA_903860855.1 uncultured Alphaproteobacteria bacterium
AACTGGGTTATAGGTATAACCCTGTTCATAGCTGGGTTAGGACTTAGTATCTATCTGGCTGCCTCGATATTCTTTCTAATTTTTTATTTTATGCAATATGGAACTGCTGCCTTCAGTATTGCAAATCTTCCGAATATCATGAGAATTTTGGGCGATTGGCGTCAGCTGCTTGAATTCACCAAAGGTCAGGGCATGTGGTGGTGGCAAAATCTGCCGGGATTATTTAACTATTATAAGAGCATATCGTCCCCATGGGGCTTTATCACATACTATAATTATTTCGTAATAAGGTACTTTTTTAGCCTTCTTATCCCCCCTATAGGCTATATACTACTAGTCTACAATTATAGAAGTGAAATATATGGAAAAAGACCATTTAAAGATCCAGAATCAATTCATGGAGACGCTCGCTGGGCCACAGAGAAGGATATAGCAAAGGCCGGGTTACGCTCCAAAAAAGGCATGCTACTGGGGGTTGATAAAAAAGGATTCCTGGTTTCTGCTGGATATCAGCATTCCCTCCTCTTCGCTCCTACAGGTTCTGGTAAAGGTGTTGGCTTCGTAATTCCAAATCTACTATACTGGGAAGAGTCCGTTTTTGTCCACGATATCAAACTAGAAAACTACGAACTTACAAGTGGTTATCGCTCTAAAATGGGTCAAAAAGTATTTGTTTGGAACCCAGCCAATCCTGATGGATTTACTCATTGCTATAACCCAATAGATTGGGTTAGCAGCAAGCCTGGGCAGATGGTGGATGACGTCCAGAAAATAGCAAACTTGATAATGCCGGAAAAGGAGTTTTGGAATAACGAAGCACGATCTCTGTTCGTTGGAATTGTCTTATATCTCATTGTCGCTCCAGATAAAAATCAATCGTTTGGTGAAGTTGTCCGTCAAATGAGAAGCGATGATGTCGTATATAATTTGGCCGTTGTTCTTGACACTATGGGAGCTGATATCCACCCTGTCGCCTATATGAATATCGCTGCTTTCTTACAAAAGGCTGATAAAGAACGTTCTGGTGTAATATCGACCATGAACTCAAATCTTGAACTTTGGTCTAACCCCTTGATCGATACAGCCACTGCTAGTAGTGATTTTAATATTCAGAAATTCAAACAAGAGTTAACGACTGTATATGTCGGATTGACCCCTGATAACTTACAGCGCCTACAACCACTAATGCAAGTATTTTATCAGCAAGCAACCGAGTTTTTGTCACGTAAACTGCCAGGACCTGATGAGCCTTACGGGGTGATGTTTGTGATGGATGAGTTCCCTACTCTGGGCAAGATGGAACAGTTTATGTCTGGTATAGCCTATTTTCGTGGTTATCACGTTCGTTTGTTCCTGATTACTCAGGATACGGAGCAGCTTAAAGGTATATATGAGGAGCACGGCATGAACTCATTCCTCTCAAATTCAACCTATCGTATTACTTTTGCAGCCAACAATATCGAAACAGCTAATCTAATTTCGCAGCTTTGCGGTAATAAAACAGTTGACCAAGTATCAGCAAGTAAACCCAAGTTTTTGGATTTTAACCCAGCATCACGCTCATTGAATGTATCACAGGCTCAAAGGGCCTTGCTATTACCTCAGGAGGTG
>CAIOSF010000249.1 GCA_903860855.1 uncultured Alphaproteobacteria bacterium
CCAAGAGAAGCGACGTTCTGATCCTGCCAGTGCATTGTTGGATGCTGTTAAAGAGGGTAAGTTGATAAAAGATAAGTCACTTTCTAATCCCCACTTAGAAAGCTTAGAAACAATCGGCAGTCATATGAAATTAAACTTCAAAATAACGGGCGAGATAACTATATGTAACGAAAAGAATGAGCAGCAAGGATTAACATCTAGTCTTAAAGTCCGGGAAATAATTGACGAGCATGATAGTAACAGTACAAGCCCAAGTACAAGTCCACAGAAGTCGTCAGTAGTAAAGACAATATAATACCAAGTACCCCACATGAAATGGACGCAGTCAAATAACAATGGCTGGGCCAGGGGCGCAAGGCGAAGTCAAAGTTAAATGGGTAGAATTTGAAAAAGTTTAGTATAACATACCACAATATCAGATTGCGCATCTAACCCTAACGCATTCACTCATAGTCTTGGAACTGCGAGATATACTATCAGCCAGATAAAATCTCTCAATGCCCATCATATTTGTGACACCAAGAAGCGAAGGATTAGCATGGATAAGCTCATTTTTTACTGATTCGTTTGAGCTATCATCCGATTTAGTTGCTACCGAAGCTAGATTTGACCACGATCCAACCTTTCCAAAATTATCTGCTAAGAAAATATTATTGATTTTAGACATTCTATCTCTGATACCATCTAAGCTATTATACGGTAACTGAATACCAAAAGCCCTGGCTATACTAAGCAAAATCTCCCATCCTTTCTTCGCTTGCCCCAGTGGGGGCACGGCCTCCTCTGTTCTTTGTACCCTGCCCTCAAGATTAACATAGGTTCCGCTTTTTTCCGTATAAGCTGGAGACGGCAGCACTACGTTCGCTCTGTATATCGAAGAGTCCCCATGATGCCCTATATAAATCACAAATGCATCATTTGGAATCAAGCTTAAATCGAAGTCATCAGCTTCAAGCAAGATCACAATTTCAGCATCTTGCAGAGCCATTTTGACTCCACCGCCTTGGGTAAAGCCAATATCTAGGCCACCAACCCTAGATGCATTTTTATGCAATATATTGAAACCGTTCCAATCTGACCGATAAGTTTTACATCCTAGCTTGTTAAGCAATTTCAACATCTCTATATCACATTGTTCCTGCCCATGAACGAAAGCATCATCACCGATAATTATCATAGGTTTTTGACCTTTTTCTAAAATATCCGCATAAGGATGGACGCCATTGGCAATGTCAACCAAAACTCTTATATCATCACCAAGGTGCTCGAATGGATAATTGAGCTCACTGCCATTATCACCAATCAGACTTACCTTCATCTCGTGTTTGGTAACAGCCCTGTGAATCCTAGCATTTAGAACAGCTGCTTCATATCTAGGATTGGTAGCAACCAGCAGACAGGTGGTCGCTTCTTCTATTTTAGCGATAGAGGTATTGAATATATAAGATGCCCTCTGACGCATAGTAGTATAATCACTACCGATGATACTGCCATTTTCTCTACATTCATATCTTCTACTACCCATAGCTTTGAGTAGATCTTGAGCAACAACCATGGTCTCAACATCAGTCATCTTGCCGGCTATGGCAGCAATTTTTCTATCATAGATATGTGGGTGCATATCTAACCTCTCTTCTTCCAGTCCATCTCCTCCTGATGGCTGATGTTTTGCTATTCTGGCTAAAGCTTCAGCCCAAGATGCGAGAACAAAGTTATTTCCCTCCTTGATCATAGGAGAATCGAGACGCTGATAAAGCAAGCCATCGTAGGCGAAACGAGCTTTATCTGATATCCAGCATTCATTCACTTCCTCGTTGGTTCGAGGTAACACCCTCATCACCTCCCCTCCCCTGCTATCTATTCTAATGGAGCATCCGACGGCATCATGAACATCGATCGAGTGAGTCTTCCGCAACTCCCAGCTTCTTGCCTTAAAAGCATAAGGCTTAGATGTTAGGGCTCCAACTGGACATAAATCGATAATATTACCAGACAATTCTGAAGTGATGCTTTTCTCAACATAGGTTGAGATTTCCATATGCTCCCCCCTTCCGATCGCTCCTAGCTCATAAGACCCAGCGATATCCTCTAAAAAGCGAACGCAGCGGGTACAGTGAATGCAGCGGGTCATGTGGGTTGCAACTAATGGCCCCATATACTTATCAGGTGCGGCTCTTTTATATTCTTCATAATCACCTCTATCTCGACCATATCTCATGGCTTGATCTTGGAGATCACATTCTCCTCCTTGGTCACATATAGGGCAGTCGAGAGGGTGGTTGATCAGCAAGAACTCCATTACACCCGCCCTGGCGCTACGAGCCATGGGAGAATTGGTATGGACTACCATCCCCTCCGCCATGATCTGGTTACAGCTCGGTACTGGTTTTGGTGGAAATTTCTCAACTTCAACTAAACACATGCGGCAATTCCCAGCGACAGCTAGCTTGGAATGGTAGCAAAAGCGAGGTATTTCTATACCGAATTGATCGCAAGCCTGGATAATCGTTAGGCCGGCTGCAACTTCGTATTCCTTACCATCTATAGTTACCTTAGGCATAGAGTTTATTCACTAAATATATTGGGAATGGGTGACCAATAATACTGAGAGAGCAAAGCTTTGCAATGATTTCAATATAAAGATGGAGATATAGCAATAGCACCATGGCTATTCGCGATTAAATGAATTTGGCAGTTGTCAAGTTTATGGCTATATAGTATATAAGACATACTTATGATCAAAGTGACGTATATACAGGGTATTATGAAG
>CAIOSF010000250.1 GCA_903860855.1 uncultured Alphaproteobacteria bacterium
AGGGCACAGACTTTTCGAGAGCAAGACTGACGAATTTATATGCAGAAGCTGCGGATTTTAGTAAAGCCAATATTAAAGATGCCTATATATATAGATCCAATTTAAGGGATGCTCTCTTACGGGATGTTGATTTCTCAAATACTCACATTTACCTTACAAATCTAGATAATGCTATTATGGCAAGAGCCAATCTGCAAAATGCCACCATGAGCTCAATCTTTATGAAGGGGACTATGATGCATCAAGTCAAAATGCGTGGGATGACCATGAGCAACGTTTACATAGAGGGGGCTGATATGTCTGAAGCTGATATGAGTAATGTATACCTCAACAACAGCAATATGATTGCCATCACTGCAATCGGCATGATTACCGATGGGGCAAAGGTGGTTAATAGTAATATCACCGACTTAAATACCTTAGAGAAGCGGATAGGATGATACAGGTCCCATTTTAAAGCATTAGGACCTGCCCCATAGCAATTTGCATTCAAGGGGTTGGCTCATTGCTTTTTGTATTGTATTTATCTAAAAAAGACAAAAGAAAACGGCAAGGTATCAATAATGCACAACTAGTGATTGCACATATGCATATTATCAGTACGATCTTTGCGTAATAACCAATCATAGATACAAATATGCCAGAACCAAAGCTCATAAAAAAAACGGCAGTATATATATCGAAGCCACAGGCAACTATTGATCAATTGGCCACCACTGAAACAAGACCATTTAGTTTTTATCTATAAGACGCAACTGGCTCAGCTGTTTCTTATGGTTGTCAGTTACAGTCAGTTAATAGTGGGCTAGGTTCAGCAATTACCGGGATTAGTGTGATTCTAAGTCCGGTATCTCCATTGCCAAACGTCAATACTGCACGAGAGATATTAGGTGAATTGCAGTTAGATGATGCGGCCAATGGCTCTTATTACTTATACTGCGCTGTAGTGGATATGATGACTCCTACTCCAGGGACAGCCTCAGCCTCAATACCAGTAAAAGTAACGGCGATCACAGCTGCTGCTGGTAGTACTAGTCTTGTATGTAGTTCTGGCTCAACAATCATTACAATGACTTCAGCCCTGCCAGATTCCACTTACTCATGCACAGCTGCCCTTGGGGCCTTGGGACCAGCAATCGTTGGTCCAGGTGGGGGGCGGGCTGCGATCATCTACTCTACACCAGCATGTGCCGCAAATGGTTTGGATACGATTTCTTGTGTGGCAACAGGTTGTATGGGTGCCGAAGAGGCCGGAGCTATACACATAAATCTCATAGGCAATCCCACCCCCCTTGCTGCAACCATTGAGATAGAATCTAATCCTGTGACTGTAGGTGGAGGAGCTGTGACCATAATCTGCTCAGCCAGTGGAGGCACTGAGCCATACACATATAGCATCGCTGGAGGGGCATGTATTGGCAGTATTAGCTCTTGTTCATATATGCCTCATCGGCTGGTATAGTGGGGGCGTCATGCTCCATTGTGGATGCAATAGGAGCAACGGCTAATAGTGGTGGGAGTGGTGGCAACGGAACGACGCTAACGATAAATCCTCCAGCCAATCAGGCTCCAACGGCTCAGTGGACCTCTGGAGCTGGAACAGTGGTTTCTATTGGCAATATAGTACAAGTTGGGTGTAAAGGTGTTGATCAGGATAATGAGGCCATAACGAGCATAGCGACGTCAATTACAACGACTCATCCACTTGGAGTTCTCGGATGTAGTTTAATAGCATATCTGGCCAAAATATTTGCACATATACTCCTACATCAACTGGTATAGAAACACTCTCATGCACAACCTCAGATGCCACAGGAACGAGTGCGATGATAACGACAGCCATTACTGTATTAGCGGCTGGCATCCATGCTCCTCCAACTATAACGGCCCCTATATTAGGTAATGTAGATTTGGCCTATAAGGTATCGGACGCAGTGCTGCAGAAGTATTATCAATTGAATTGCATCGTGCAAGACACAATGACTGCCCCTGTGCAGCATTGGCCATTAACAGTGGGAACTTGGATGCAGTCAGCAGTTCAGCAATGTACAGCCACCGGTCAGACTCTCACTTTAATCATAGCTGATAATCCGACTGGCTTGATATCGGGTGGGCAGTAGGAGTTTTTATGCGAAAGCTGGCAAGCTGATGATTTTGCTATGACTGGCAATTTAGTGCAGATTGGTGTGGATAGTATTGATGGTCCTTGGACTGGGTAAAGAAGCAAATTTCAACTTTTTCAAATTATACGCAATTCTTTGATCTTGTCCATTACGGTGGGTTTCTTGACATTGGTAGCAATCTACTCTATTATAAATTGCATTGATACCACGGCTTTTGGTGCAAGATGAAAGAAGACCAAGCTAATAAAATCATCAAAGCCGATCAAGGCAAGGCGGTGGACACCACCAGCATGGATAATGACACAGATCGAGTTGCCTTTGAGAAGCTAGTTCCAAAAAATGTCAATGCACGTCATCCTATTTTCAAAGATTACAAGGATGATTATTTGTATAGCCTTTATAAAAAAGATCCAGTGGCCTTTAAGGCAACAACTTCAAAATTAGCTAAACCCGAAGGGTTATATATTTCGAAGGAAGCTGCCATTGATCTTGGCTTAGCAGAGTGGGTAGATATCTATAAAGAAAATCCAGAGACCTTCGATAAATTAATCTCAAATGATGTTTCACTCATTATAAAACAAACTTCTGTGAAAGAAGGTGTGACTTATCATCAAGATGTTATGGAGGTAATAGATATTTATAAAGCAAATCCAGATGGCTTTCAAAAACTAACCTCAAAATTGGCTTCACCCGAAGGGTTAAAGCTTTTAGAAAAAGGAATGGAACTTTCTGCTTTGCAAGGCGTTTATAACCTTATGGATATAGATGCCCATAAAGACCAGAGTAAAAGCACAAACAAAACTGCACAACAGTTTATTGATGCCAGTAAATTCGGATCTAGCTTATTGGGTATTATAGAAGATAGTACATTAAATTCAGAGGAAAAATACAGGAGAGCTGTCAATCTAGCCGTTGATAGTCTTTCTCCTTTAGCGAATGATGACGCCCAGCGTACAAAGCTTTCTAAGGGTGCATCACAGTTTGTTAGACAATGTTTGCATGAGGCCGAAGTTCAGGGATTAGCCAATGACCTTTTGCCTCTTGGCCAGAGGATTTTACGAGTAATCAATGAATTCTTAGAAACAATAGGGCTGACCAGCAAGGTCTCAGATGTTAGCAAGATTAATGAAGCAGTTCAAGATAGGGATAGCAGTAAACCTCAGACTTTCGTTGAAAAATTAGCTCAAAATAGAGAAATGCAACAAAAAACGGAACAGCAACGGTAAATACGAATTTTTAGCTAGCTAAGCCAAACTAATGGATAAGATGTGGCTTTTCAAACTAAATAGAGGAGTGATGAGGCGGTAATCAATAGCGAGCATTGGTATTAGTGATAGATGCCCGAACGAGCAACAGATAAACCCCAAGTAACATCATTGGGGCAGATAGGATTTGGCCTCTCGTGATGAAGCCGAAGCAGAGGCCAACATGTTCGTCTGGTTCGCGAAAATTCTCGATTATCATACGGAATAAGCCATAACAAATCAGGAATAAACCACTCATTGCCCCAGGTTTGTCAATTAATTTCTTGTGGCATACTATCATAATGATAAGTAAAACTATCCCCTCCATCACCGCTTCATAGAGTTGGCTTGGGTGTCTTACTGATCCATCTGCTAATATTATCGCCCATGGGACATCGGTCACTCTCCCCCATAGCTCTCCATTAATAAAATTGGCTATACGACCAAAAAATAATCCTATTGGTGTTACATAGGCGAGATTGTCGCAATTGTGTAAAAACGATCTATGATGTTTGAGGCTAGCAAGATAAACCGCAAGAACAACTCCTATCAATCCCCCATGGAAGGACATACCCCCCAGCCATATTTGCAAGATCCTCATGGAGTCACGCCATAGCCACTCAGTGTGATAGAAGAGAACGTAACCGATTCTTCCACCCGATATCATACCAATAGCGCAAAAGAACATTATATCATCCAGCAATCTGGTATTTTCTTGTGTTTTTGGGTATAAACGCTTCAGCAAAAGATAGCAGGATATGATGCTCACAGCATAGGCTATACCGTACCATCTAATTTCTACTGATCCTATACTGAGAAAAATTGGGTTAATTGTTGGAAATACTATTGCTAACATTGTACTTATGATCTAGCTTAGACTTAATAGTTTTGCCTTCCATAGGAAGAATCATGGAAAATGAAAATAAGCTAATAAGCGGCATATGTAAACTAGCAGGTTCAGCCTTTAATACGGCGGTAAGTGCTAAAAATGATTTGTCGGAGCTAATCAAGCACCAAGTGGAGAGCTATATTAGAGGCATGAATTTTGTGACCAAGGGTGAATTTGATGCTCTGAAAAGCGTTGTCTTGGATTTACGCGACGAGGTTAGGGGAGGTGGTAGCATTCCCTCTGCAGACGGTGGTGGCGAGGGCGGTGCCGATGATATAGATTATGAACCAATTGATGACGGCATGAAGGATCATAAGACAGCCAAAGTTGCTAAGGAGAAGAAAATAATCAAAGGAAATAATAGACGAAGGGCGGATCGAGCCGATGAGGATGTTATCCGTGGCGAGAGTGAATCATAATGGAACACGCGTACAATAGTACTATATGCAACCGAGATAATTATCAGATAGGCCATCATATCAATCAAGATAAGGATGATTGTAACAAGGAAGGCTACGGTAATACTTTCTTTTTCCAAGATATAGTTCTATCTCTCCAGCATTTCTGGGCTCAGCAAGGATGCATAGTTTTGCAGCCATATGACATGGAGGTTGGTGCTGGAACGTCTCATCCAGCGACCAGTCTGCGCTGCCTTGACGCCAATCCGTGGAATGTTGTTTACGTCCAACCATGTCGCCGACCAAACGATGGGCGCTATGGCGAGAATCCAAACCGCATGCAGTTTTATTATCAGATGCAAGTTATACTTAAGCCATCGCCTGATGAGATACAGGAGCTTTGCCTCAATAGCTTAAAAATGCTTGGTATAGATCCCCTAGTGCACGATATCAGGTTTGTGGAGAGTGATTGGGAGAATCCCACTTTGGGCGCATGGGGCTTAGGATGGGAGGTATGGTGTGATGGCATGGAAATTATGCAGTTCACCTATATGCAGCAGCTTGGTGGAGTCGAATGCTCCCCTATCCCTGGTGAGATTACCTATGGTCTCGAGCGCCTGGCTATGTACATACAGCAAGTAGATAGTGTTTGGGATTTGAGATGGAATAATAAGGTTACCTACGGGGATGTATTATTACGTTCAGAAAAAGAGCAGTGTAAATATAATTTTGAATATGCTAATACTGATAACATAGCTAGGCAGTTTAAGGAAAATATAGAGCAGGCAAGGTCTTTGCTTGAAGTTAATGTTATCATTCCAGCCTACGAGGCATGCATCAAAGCTTCTCATTTGTTCAATATACTAGAGGCGCGAGGAGTTCTGAGCGTTGCGGAAAGAGCTGCATACATAGCTGAGGTAAGGCATACAGCTCGTGGCTGTTGCCATGGATGGTTACATCAAGCTCAGCTTTGAACTACTGATCTCAGTTACTAGCCCATCCGTTCAGGCTTGCCTATACTTAGAATCTTCCTTTGTTGTGTTATCCTGGAGTTACTATAATAGCTTAATTACAACAAGTTAAATTACTGTATACCTACCATGCATTGGAAATGACTAAGAAAGGAAGCAATTTGAGTTGACATATCCATTGCTTGCCCTATCTTTTTTCTTTATAAATAGAGGGAACAACTGCAATTTTACAGATGTAATGAAAAATAATGACACTAGCGTAGAAGCCATTGCCAATCCTGCGATTCCTAATGCGTTCGAAGAGCTGCCTCAATCAAACAAAAGCAAACTAATCATAGCTGCTGCCGTTTTGTTGATCTTGTTTATCGCTGGTGGGATTTTCGCATTTATGCAGATGAAGCATAAGAAAGAAGCAGAGGAGCTAGCAAAGATTGAGGCGCAAAAGCAGGATGACATGATATTCACGGATGTGGATGACATCGTGGTGAATCTCGATACAAGGGGTAAAGGGATATCGTTCTTGAAGCTGAGGGTATCGTTGCAGGTGAAAGGCAAGGCAAATTCTGATAATGTGGCACGCTTAATGCCAAAGATTCGTGATGTGATGCAGACTTATTTACGTGAGCTAAGGCCCTCTGATCTCAGTGGTTCCTATGGCCTATACAAGTTAAGGGAGGAGCTGCTACTGAGGATTAATGCTATTGTCTATCCTACTCAGGTTGATGACTTGCTTTTTAAAGATGTGTTAATTCAGTAAATTCAGCGTTCCTTATATTGTTTTTATCTGGGATTTAGTACTATTAAAGAACTATATGGTTGGTGCAATGAAGATTGATATTACAAAAGATGAAATGACCAAGGCAGCTCAGCTGCCTATGCTGGAGAAGATCATGGCGAGTTTCGTTAATGAAGCCACCGATTCTTTGCGCCAGCAGCTTGCTCAGGATCTAGAGGTTTTTGCTGATAAAATGATACCAATCAGGCTTGGTGATTACAATGAGGGCAACTCATTCCCTACCTTGGTCGCAGTGTTCCATATACCTGAGTGGCATGGCTATGGCATGGTTGTTATTCAGAAAGATTTAGTTTATGCGATGCTCGAGCTTTTATTGGGAGGTGGTGGTCTTGCCCCATCACTAAAAGTTGAGGGAAGGTTATTTACTAATGTTGAAAAATCGATAATGGAGGGCATAGCTTCAGTCATTTTAAATGATCTAAAATGTGCTTTTGCTACGATCGTCAATATAAGCTTTATTATTCAGCGAGTTGACAACAATCCAACTTATGCCTTGCCATATGATGGCGAAGAGATAGTGATTTTACAGAAGATGAAACTAAAATCCGGCCAACGATCTGGCGATATTGACCTAGTCCTACCATACCATGCGCTACGCTCTGTGAGAAGCTTGCTTACGAGACCATTTAGTAATCATTTGCTATATCAAAATAACACATGGAAAGAGCATTTTATCGATACGATAAACGACTCCATGGTCAATATTAGCGTAGAGGTTAATAATACTCAGATGACACTTGGTGATATTAGTAATGCAAAGGTTGGAGATACTCTGATTACAAGTAAACTGGCAGATGATGATGTCGGAGTCAAAATTAATGGCTCATTGATTGCTAAAGGCAGGCTTGGTAAGATTGGAGACAAGTTGGCTGTACAGCTCAACGGTCCCGTAGGTTGTTAGAAAATGGTTGATAACATGATTGAGTTGATGATTATAGTTGGTTTATTTAATGTTTGGCGCTTTGAGCGCGCTAATAGTTTGACTTCGCATGCCGCTTGTCTATTGCATTTGATTCGCGCCTATTCAGAGCAAGAAGATAGAGTGATGGGTAGTTGATTTATGGAAGTTATTCTCAATGTTATAGTGATTGTCATGCTCGGCTTCACGATAGGATATTGCCTAAGACTTAACAAAAGGATTATGGAACTAAGGGATAGTCGTAAAGATTTAGTGGAGCTTGTGAAAACATTTGATACTACCATGATTAATACCCATAAAAGCATTTCAAATCTCAAAGAGGTTTCAGCAAGTGCTGCCCATGATCTAAAAGATGGTATATCTAAGGCAGAAGAATTGACGAGCGATTTATCATTTATGAATGATACGGCTTCCAAACTTGCTGACAGGTTAGAAAGGATGATCGATTCAGCACGTAGTGCAAATGCGCAGCTTACTGTATTTGATGAGTTAAGGGAGCAGATTAGGGATGTACAGCATAAAGTTGAAGATGACCTGAGCAGAATGTTAGAGATAAGTAGAATGGCTAGTGCTATGATGAATAGCGAGGTAAAAGCTGTGGATACGAAGAAAAGTAGCAAGAAAACAGCTAGCAGTGGGATGAAGGGTAAGGACAAGAAGGTATCTACTAAAAAAGTTACCGTTGATGATGGATCACGCAAAACAGGGGGCTCTCTTAGCACCAAGGGAGCAGCTATTGCTAAAAAACCTCCGAGCAATGAAGCGTGATGGGAGTCAATAAGAGTAGAGCCGTGATTGCCATGATATTTCAATTTATAGCAGATCAGTTTGATGGTATATACTATGTGGATTCCACACCTATGAATAGAGTAGTAACATAAATTTAGATTATGCGGGAATCATGTTGAGAATCTTACCATACGTAATAGTACTTTTAGCAGTTTTTAGCTTTTCCAAATTCATGAACTTGTTCAATGATGGAACTGGTATACTGGACGTTTTGAGTTTACATGCAGCGCAGGAATCCAGTGGTAGCAAAATAGATGCTGGTTCAAGCGATCAATCGACAAAAGCTAAAGCTCCTACCACTGGTGATGGGGCCGCTGGTGCACCTCCACTGGTCACAGTACCTCAGCAACTAGGAGGTGGAACAAAGGCTGCAACAGCTAGTTCAAGCATAAATAGCGATCAACAAAAAAACGCAACAGATTCAGATGATGAAGAGGC
>CAIOSF010000251.1 GCA_903860855.1 uncultured Alphaproteobacteria bacterium
ACCAAGTTTTCCTTAGGGATATCGGCAATTGCCTTTAAAAACTCCTCTTGCTTTGCCTCATCGCCTTCTTGGTATATTTTGGTCTTTTTTTTAAAAATATACCGATACGCATCAAGGCTCTACTAACTCCACTAGCACTCATGTCAACTATCTTTGCTATCTCTTTTGGCGTCATATCTGGATTATCTTTTACCATTTTTTCTAATTCTGCATAATTTGCTTTTTACTGAGTTTTGGCTTTGTTTATTGCGTTACGGCCGCTTCGCTTGCGCCTACCCGTAACAACATTAAATATCTCTGTCAATAGCGATTTTTACATAATTCCTTGATCCCTGTATATCTCATATCAGGATAGGCTCATAGTTTAGCTTGCACATGCTGCACAGGGGAATCTGCAGATTTTCTGAGCGGATTCCTATAAATGCTAAGACCTTGCTTGCAGATAAGGCTTATGCTGCTGATGATCGTATAATTAAAAAATTTATAAGCAAGATGATGTATTTAGTCATTCCTTCTAGAGTTAATAATTTATTGAAAGTTCATGATTATATTGATAAAGAGCTTTATAAATCCAGGCAGCTAATCGAAAGCTTTTTCGCTAAACTGAAACAATATAGAGCTATTGCAACTCGCTGTGATTAAACAGTTGGGAATTTCCTGGCCGCTATCTATTTAGTAGCCTATTCTATCTTAATAACTTAATTGATGACAGGCCCTAGTACTGTTATTGTCCCTATGACTCGAGCTATCAAGTCTTTTTATCGCTTCTTGTTTTTTATAGCATCTTGAATCATAGCTCTAGCTGCAGAAAGTGATGATTCGTTTAATTCCCTACCCGAAAGCATTCTGCCTATTTCTTTCTCTATGCTAGTGTCATCGAGAACTGCAATATGACTCATTCCATTTGTTTTAGATGCCAGGATATGATGGTCGGAATATACTGCAACCTGAGGTTGATGTGTTATCGATATAACCTGAATATCATTAGCTAATGACGATAGCTTATTGCCAATGGTACTTGCTATTGCCCCACCTATACCAATATCAATTTCATCAAATATGATGGTTTCATACGTCTGTTTCTGAGTAATAACCAAATGTATTGCTAGTAACAGCCGGGATATTTCCCCTCCGGATGCAACTTTTGTGATGGCATCAAAGCTATTGCCAGCAGAACGAACCACAAACGATACTTGATTTATACCATCACTTTGCCATCTTTCTTCGCTAAGTTGCTGAATTTGAACCATGAAATCCATATGGGACATTTCCATATCGGTCAGCTCTTTTTTTATTGCCATGGTAAGATTTGGTGCAGTTGCTTCTCTTCGGGTTGATAGTATTTGGGCGAGTTGTAAATACTGTTGGCGATACGAAGATACTGCCTTTTCAGCTTTGTTTATCGTGTTATCGAGCTGCTCTATCTTGTCTAAGTACTCTTGTGACTCTTTAAGTAAGTTAAGCAAGTCACTGGAATTTTCCACTCCATATTTACGTGTAGCCGTTCTGATAACTGATAGTCTTGCTTCGATATCTTCAAGAGAATCGGATGAGGTGCTATGATGGTGTCTATCTAGATTGTGCAACTCAGATGTTATATTTGTAATTTCTAGATAATTATTTTCAAGGGCATCAAGTATATTGTTAGCGGTGCTAAAATTGGTGCTCATTTTTATATTGGAGTTGGTATCAATATTGGTAAAAAATCCTCTATATTTGCCTAATATTCTCTCTACTTCTTGCAGTTGTGTTAAGATGCCAGCTTGTTCGTTTTCCAATAAATCCAATGCCTTGTGGATTGCAAGCTTTGTATCTTGAGATGCAATCATATCTTTGCGTTTTTCTATCAATCTTTCTTCCTCAAGTGGTTCTGGAGAGATTTTTGATATCTCGTCGACCAGATAGCATAAATACCCACCCTCTCTTCCCCCATATTTCTTTTCTTCTTTTAAAGTCGTAACCTTGACTATGGCTTCTTGCCATTTCTTAAACGCTGATCTTATCACATTCAATTGATTTGAGTTATTGGCAAAATCATCAAGAAATTGTCTCTGCTTATCACTAGTGAGGATAGAGTGCTGGCTATTTTGTCTTACGATTTGGGTTAATGATGAGGATAATTTTTTAACTTGTTGAGAGGTGCACGGGAGATCGTTGATATAAAAACGAGATCTGTTATCTTGGCCTATAATGCGGCGTATTATAAAAATCAATGTCTTATCGTTATTATGATTATTAGTGAAATCGATAAAATCAAGAGGATTAAATTTCTGTATAGGACTGTCTTGCTCCTGATTATGTTTGTGATTATTTTTTTGTGATTCTTCCGATAATTTTTGTTCCGATATGATCTCTTGCGTCTCAAGGTTAAAACTAAATTCTGCCGCCAGAACGATTTGTTTTTCGTAATTAGGTCTTGGGATTTTGCCGTTGATCTTATCACCAATGATTAAATCAAGAGCATCAAGAATAATCGACTTCCCAGCGCCACTTGCTCCCGTGATGATGTTAAGTCCCGGTGAGAACTCAAGGTGAAGATGGTCTATAAGGATAAAATTTTGAATTGAGATACTGAGTAGCATAATAATTTTTAGATATGTAGGGGGGGATATAACTTTTTCTCAACTGTTCGAATGCACAAGCATTGGATGACGCAGTAAAATATTGCTGATGGTTGTGATCTCGGAGCATTTAATCATACTTCATTGTTTGTGGCAATGATCCGGATTGCTGTTGATTGAGAGGATGGCACGGCTGAGTGGTGATGCAATCTATAATTGATATAAGTGAACTTTAAGTTGAATTATATGTATATTGAATCCCCACAGCATATATTTTAGGAAACTGCTATTTTTAATAGGTGATTACCACTGTTTAATCGGATAATTTCGATAATTTACGATATTAGCACAAACAGTAAGGCATTATATTCATGAAATGGAGTTTGTTCATAAAATTAGATAATTTATGTTTTTTGATTGGGGAACTTAGCTGCCTTCCGATCTACCTATGACAATATCTGTAAATC
>CAIOSF010000252.1 GCA_903860855.1 uncultured Alphaproteobacteria bacterium
GTATTAAATTAATAATTACATTTGTAGATTAATTGCACTGGATAATTAACAAATGGAATTGGATAATAAGTTTGTTTAGATAACCAAATAAATACTTTAAATTCCTACTAATATAACTGCTCTCAGCGGGTGGCAGGTGGAGAAAAAGTTAATAGCCTTAGCAGGGAGCCTCAAGATGTTGTAGCCTTGGGGAATAAAGGGGCTGATATCGGCTCGGTCAGAAATGATATAATTGGCCATGGCAAAGTAGATCAGAGTGGATCTAGCCAAAGTAGTACCAGTAGCACCAATCAAAACGGTGTCAATAATAAGCAGAATGTCTTGCGCGCTGGCGATGTTATAGAAGTTATTACGAAATCTGGGGCCGTAGCTTCTACCCCTAAGTTTACAACGTTTATGCGGAACTTAGCCAAGGCTAAGTTAAAGAGTATAAGAGATGCTGAGGAGTATAGCGAAAAGGCTGTTGAGGGCAAGGCGTCAATGATGGAAGTCATGGCGGCAACAAACGAGGCTGAGCTCGTATTGCAGCAAGTTGTGACCTTAAGGGATAAGTTTGTGGCGGCTTATATGGAAGTTATGCGCATGCCTTTATAACTCTCAATATGAAAAACTGATTAGTACTAGCTATAATATTTAACGTTACTTGAAAATCCTAGGTCCATTTCGATGAGTGATAAGATAGAGCATGAAGTTTGTTGTTATGGTGATGAATATTCCCGTCATCCACTGGTATACCTTTACGTAAAATCTGGTGAGGTGGCCGTCTGTCCGTATTGCAGTAGAGAGCTTCGGGATGATTGATATCAATTCCCGCTTTTAACTAACTAAATTGCCTGCTAAATCATCATTTCCCCCTGCTTGGTTATTGGATATATGATGAAAAGCTTGTGTACGTCGTACCAATATCGCCTTATCACTTAAGCTGCTCCACCTTGTTGGGCTCCAAAATCTCACCTCATCAGCTCAATGACGCGATTTTGATTTGCTCTTGCAATCTCCAAAGCATTCGTATTAGCGTCAAATGATCTCTGTGATTCCTTTGAATCAACTGTTTCCACGATTACATTGACGTTGGGATATTTGACATATCCTTTAGCATTTGCGGCTGGATGATAGGGTTGGTACTTGAGGACGAAATCAGAATAATCTTTTGATACCTTGTCAATCTTAACGAGCTCGGCTCCCTGCTTTGGATCATATTCATTTTTAAAAAAAATGATTTTGCGTCTATATGGATCGCTACCTTGGTCTTTACCAGTTACGTCTTGATTAGCTATATTTTGAGAGATAACCTTTAGCCTTTCACTTTGAGCTTGCATTCCCGATACTGATATCCGACTCGCTGCTAAAAGAGGGTCGCTTTCATATGTTTTTATCGTGATAAATGGTGCCTCGGCATGGACGAAAGCTGGTCGGAGTATCGCCATAGAAGGAATTAAGAGGATGGTCAGCAGTATACCCATCACGGCTGAGGATTTTACTAGCTTTGCTGATTTTACTGTATCTACTACGACTCTAGCTCTCATTTCCCCTATAATCCTCATTTATTATTTACTACCGACAAAAGCAGTTCTGAGCATTCCTTTAGCCTTATTGTAGAGTTGGCTTGTTTCGCTAAACTGCAGGGCGGTTTCGCTCTTTTTATGCAATTCATGCTCAAGGGTGATGCCATTACCGTTTGGTTTCATCTCAAGAACTTCACTATCATATATATTGTAGTCTGGAATATCGTCTATTTGCAGGTGCCCTGGTTCTGTGACGAACAACTTCATGTGATCACCAATCTCCGGTGGCTTATGTAGATCTTTAGGTAGATAGTGGGGTGTATCGGCATTAGCAACGTTTTTAGAAATCACCATATCCCTTGTGCTCAGATAGTTTAGCTCTGACGAGAGATCGGTTAGGTCCAAGGCAACAGCCACACCACCGCGAGCGGTGAGTAAACCGACGTGCACCAGGGTTATAATTATAAATACATAGATATAGCGAACCAAATCCATCTTGCAGATCTTCTATCAGAAATTGCTCGCTTGATGGTAACAAGCTCTAGTGCTTTTGTAAAGTCTCAGGCAAACTGACCCAACCGCTAGTTTAAAAGTGCCCTTCAGACCCTTTTCATAAAGAGTGAGAGTTATGTAACACGACCTCAGCCCTTGTTAGAGATAACTCCCCATAGCATGTGTATCGGCCCCGGACTTAACTGAACCTCGCATGCTGAACAAGTCTGCCTACAGCTGATTATAGTAGCCCAATCTCAAATGGCAATTGTATTAATTTCATCTATAAAACTATTTTTACAATCAGGACGATAAATATACAGCTCAAAATTATTATTGACTTGATAACAATTTGATTGTTAATTGTCTTAGTTAATTAATACCAGCTTCAGAATTAAATAATACAGGAGCGAGAAGCGAAGCATATTGATGTATGCGAGCGATGAGCAACGTTGTAATAGTTAAGAGCGGGAGCTAGTATAAAACAACTTCTTTGACTACAAGGTATATATGATAGAAAATGCAATAAGGAATGCATTAGGGGGATTTTTAGTTAGCTCTAACCCCAGAGAGCGCTCAAGCCCCAAAAGGCTTTTGACCACAGAGTTGACTATGGCGATTAAAGAGATTGATGCTGGCATGATTATGATTTCTCTTATTAATTATGATTATGACCGTTACGTTTTTGCTATGTCGACAATCGATGGCAAGCTTGGTTATAGTATAGTTGATCAAAAAAATGCGTATGGACCATGTTCAATTATGAGATTTTCTGGCAGTGAGATGGATAGGAGCGGGAATAGGTGTTTCACTAAATTTTCTCATTCGTTAACAAAAAAAGAATTAGGAGATTTTTTTACCAGAGCCAACAAAGATGATGTTGCCGCATTTCGCGAGTACGTTGATATAGACAAGCTTAAATTTCATAATGAAAACGCAAAGTCTAAGTTCTGGGGATTAGGCAGTCGTTTTCGTAATGTTATTAATCATGCAACTCAAGCTGAGAAAATCAAGCAGTTGTTACCGCAAGATAATCAAAATATGCACGATAATGCGGGGAAAGATGATCATAAGAAAAACAATGAAGATAAGGTCAGATCTCATTCTTCAGAATATGAGATATTAGGGCCAAACAACGCCATGACATCA
>CAIOSF010000253.1 GCA_903860855.1 uncultured Alphaproteobacteria bacterium
AGCTGATACTGCTTCAAGTGAATATATGGCCAAATCCGGCATTTCACCCGATCTAATGAAGATGATGCCATTTTAATATTGTGGTTTTATATAAGATAGTTTCGTTGGTTGCTAGCTATTATATCGCCATTACGTTATTCACAAGCAAAATCATCGCAACGATACCACAGCCATCCCAGGAAATTTTAAGCTGTAATAAGCCATGTATCTTGCTTTTTTGGCATGGACGCATAGCTATAATGCCAGCAATGATCCAAAGGCTCTATCCGAAACACATCTTTGCCGCTGTTATTTCCCAACATAATGATGGCGAGTACTTAAGTTATTTTGTAAAAAAATTTGGTCATGAAACAATTCGCGGCTCCTCCAGCAGAGGTGGAGCAAACGCTATAGCTGGCATAATCGCAGCTTTGCGACAGAAAAAAAGCATAGCTATAACACCAGATGGACCAAGAGGACCAGCTATGAAAATAGGTGGTAATGTTATAGCCCTGGCGCAAAAATATAATTTGCCAATTTTGCATATATGTTATTCAGCTAGTAGAACAAAGATATTTAAATCATGGGATCGCTTCATGCTCCCCCTCCCCTTCAGTCGAATAAATCTAACCTGCTCTGAACCATGGTATTGTGATCATAGCGAAAACAGGGATAAGCTGAAGATGGAGCTGGAAATATCCATGACTAGACAGCAAGAGATGCTTGATATATAGGATTGGAAAATAGGAAGAATTTATAGTCAATCATAAAACAGGATGATAAAAGACAAAAAGCAGACAAAGCTTAGAAATATTGTATCGCAGTAATCCTAGCAAATCTATTCGCTGGATCATGGACTAAGCTTATCTCCCTTACATCGATTTTCTTCAAATAACGTATATTGTTCACCTGATCATGAACATAGTCTATTGGTTTATAGCCAATGCTCAAACCATTTACTACTCCCAATGAAATGAGATCTATCTGCCATGGTGCCGGCGTCAATAGCGCTTTTATCTTGATACCTTGAGTATCAGCACTGATCTCTATACTCTTCCCGACCGAATATCCTTTATGATTCCATAATACTGGAATCTCCGAATAATTTGAGCTAGATAATGACCAAGTCTCCAGGAATCGAGGCAGGAGGATATCATTATGCGCATCAATTACTCCAAATACAGCAGCATATCCAGAAATTAGTAAATTATTTTGCATAAAGCTATCTATAATTAATTTTTTAATAAAATTTTAATAAAAAACAAATAATTGACCACGGTAGGGCCTATCATCAAGTCAAATCGTAAAAAACATAATGAAAAAAATGAAAAATCAAATAGATATACGAGAATTTAAAAATGTATAGAGTCTATTGGTCATCCTGAACTCGTTTGACTTCACTTTGTTTGTCCATTGCATTTGGCTTGCACCCATTCCATGTTACTTCGCTGAGAGCTTGTCCATTGCATCTCAGGATTACGGTGCCGCAATTTTGCTGGCTTAATGGATGACAGGCCCTATGTATTTCTGATCATACTACCTTGCTGCCACCTTAGGAATAGCAGAATATACTCAATCAATTTTTACAAAAATAATAAATAATTATATGGCTTTTATTACCACTTTCTCTATAAGTGGCACCATAATATGGTAGTGACTATATAAATGCATTCTAGGCAGTATTACTAGCAAAATTTACCAGTAAGATACTGTTGCTTATTTATTAAATAAATGTTACAAAATCATTAAGACATTGCTAGCGTATCAATTTGCGATTTATTTATTAGCGTAGAATCAAACAATCATTTTTTTGGTTATCATTTTTGATAATCATCCCATCTTCTCTGGCTCCTATCATTTCATGCATAATAGTTTGATATATGATTCCTGGATCAGTGACGTTGCGAATGTGTGTTAAACTTTTATAAACACGCGGATGTGTCCAGTTCACGCTATCTTCGATTCTAAATATTACACTGCTATGCTTGTCTACTATAAACATGGTTGGAGGTGTATTAATGCCAAAAGATGACATTGCAAATTTATTACGATCTATAAGAAGAGGAAGCTTAGAGATGCCTTGCTGCTTATATATCTCTTTTATGACCCAATTATTTGCAAAATCTATGGATATTGGCATGACTTTGATATCTGCGATCTCATCGGTAAGCAGCATATCTTGCAAGTTATCAAGCTTTTTTAGATCACCATAGCATTCCAAACACCAGCTTGCCCAAAAATACACTAACAATATGTTACCTATGTATTCGTGAAATATATGTTCGTTGTTCTGCTCGTCCAAAAACGATACTTTGCTTACCTTGAGAAAATCTTCGTTTATTTCATCGTTCGCATACGAACAACCAATAATTGTTGATTTATACCAAAAGGTGCATAGAGTAACAATTATCTGCAGAATGACTTTTGTCCTTCGAGTAAAGAATTTCATGCTAATTTTTAAATGATATTACTAAATATGGCTTTACATAAAATGAATTCTATAGTCAACGCAAACGAGAGCTTCCTCGGGAGAGATGACACCCTTTCATATATAGCAAATTTTACAAATATGAACTTGTTAAATACCTCTTTATATGAAACGAGATTATATGCAGCAGCAATAGAAGTAATTCGCGCACAGATCCGCATGTGTGCTAAAAAAAATCTTATTCCTGAATCAATTTCTAATATTGTTGCTAGCGCCTTGAGCAATATACTTAACGATATAAATGATGGCTGCATAAATATATGCGATGGAGCAAGTGATATATATCAATCAATCTTTGCTTTATTAGGTAGACAGATACCAGAGCATATGCACTATCTATTCCTCGCTTACTCCCCAATAGAACATAGGGCTACAGCCTTAAGATTATGGTTGAGAGATGCAATTGACAATCTTGATAAGGTCATACAGTCAACCCAAACGGTATTAATAGAAAAAGCAGAACAAAGTCTCAAAACTATCATTCCTAGCTACTGTCATGGTCAGACAGCTCAACCAACATCCCTGGGCTATATCATAATGTCATATGTATTCATGATAGGTCGTGATCGCAGCCGCTTAGAAGAATTGAGAAAAAGAGTTAATAGATCACCCGCAGGAGCCTATATGGGAGTGGGTACTAGCATAGAAATTAACCGGAGAGCTTTAGCCGCAGCCTCGGATTCGATGGAGTCGTCTACAATGCTATGGATGCCTTAACTGATTATGATTTTGTCATTGAATTCGTCTCATTTGCCTCGATTTGTATTACTCATATTAATAAAATCTCTCAAGAAATATACGATTGGCAACATCCAGCCTATGGCTTCATCTCATTCTCATCTATCATGCTAACTAATGACTTTATTTTAGGACAACCACGCTATCTAATTGCACTTGAGCAAATCAAATCTAGATCAGCTATTATGTGCGGGCACCTAAATGCCATACTATCAATGAACAAGGGGGCAAAAGCAGGTGACATTCAGGACAATCGTGAGTTGATCAAACCGGTTGTTGAAACATATGATGCCTTGGTCGCCTGCCTAACGGATATCTCAAATCTTGTGGCAAATTTTACGGTAAATCGCAAAAGAACGAAAGAAGAAGCTCAGCATGCCCATGGTTTCGCTCCCGACATAGTATCGTGGCTAATAAAAAATACTAGTCTGAATTATAACCAGGCTGTTGCGATAGCAAGAAATATCATAAATTTCGCAATTGTAAATGGTAGGAAACTTTCTCTACTTGAGTTGTCTGAGCTACGAGCTATCGAAGCGCAAATAAACGATGGTATCTATAGCGTTCTTATTTCATCCAGAGCCGTGATCAGTCGCAGAAGCTTGGGTGGCAGCAATCCAGTGCAAGTCAGAAAAAGTATTAAGATTGCACGAAAAGAGTTCTTGCGATCTGGCACAAATGATGTTTACTAGGGACAGAAACTCATTGGTCAGTATATTTTTAGAGAATATAACCGTGTATTATACTTGTACGTCTTGCCATCATATTGTAGCGAAGCATAATGTTGTGCCCCAATGGGGCTCAGCGATACTCTAAAAATATTTTTATCTAAAATCCCATGTCTCCAGATCGGTTTTGCATTATGGTCTTCCGACCTTTTTGTTTCCGTCTTGCTGCATAAACCTATTAGCTATAGTCATGAATTCTTAAGATTAAAAGAGTGCATTGATGTCATTGTCATATAGTAGCAGTTTCCCCATGAAATGGACGGAGTCAAATAGTAATAGACAAGCCACATGCAATAAACGCAAATCAAAGGCGACGTCAAAGCGGGAACTGGTATAACTTTATGATAAGCCATTGTTAGCCTTAGTGCGCTATCATGATCTTGACATGGGAACATTAAACTCAACAAAGATTTAGTACAAATCATAAGTAGTGGTATATGAGCAAATATAAAGACGTATTGATTTACGGATTCGCTATCTTTTCGATGTTTTTCGGATCAGGTAATTTAGTTTTTCCGTTACAAATAGGACAAATAGCTGGTTACCACTGGTTTGCAGGTTTTGTTGGATTATTTCTCACCGGTATAATACTACCATTTTTAGGGCTTTTTGTGATCAAATTGCATAAAGGTGATTATAACTCTTTCTTCGGTGAGGCTGGCCCTCTAGCAAAATTTCTTCTCCCCTTATTCACTCTTTCATTGCTTGGATCATTTGGTGTTGTTCCCCGCTGCATTACTGTCGCTCATGGTGGAATAGAATACATATTTCCTCAAGTCCCCCTCATATTGTTCAGCTTACTATTCTCAGTTATCTGTTTCGTCTTCTGCCTAAAGGATCATCTCATGATTACAATACTTGGTAAGTGGATGACCCCAGTGCTACTGATCCTCCTGGCAGTGTTGATTCTCATAGGAATAGGTCAAAATTATCCTCTTGATGGAACATTGGTAGATGGAGCGATGTTAATAGGCAGTTTATCGGCAGCATCCTATGGATCAACCAATGTCTCCAGCATCGGTATAAATATGGGATCAGCACTAACAGAGGGTTTTTTGCGTGGCTATCAAACCATGGATCTTTTTGCTGCATTTTTCTTTTCTGCCCTAATTTTTAATCAAATTCAAAACAAAGATGAGAATAAAAAGAAAGATCATAAGTCAATCATCAGAGCAGCTTTAAAACCAAGCTTAGTGGGAGCTATATTACTTGCTATTGTCTATCTTGGCTTTGTTTTTCTCGGAGCAAAATACCGAGATATTGCCATTGACACCTCACCTGCACTAATATTGCCGAAGATAGCCGTTCATGTGATGGGAAAAGGGGCAGCCCTTACTATTGGTATCATCATGATCTTTTCATGCCTCACCACGGCCATAGCCCTGAATAACATTTACGCTAGATATCTTTGTTCTCTATTAAAATTATCGAACAAGAGCTTCCCTTCGATGTTATTAGCAACAACTGTAGTGTCTTATGTGATATCACTTCTTGATTTCAGGGGAATAGCGGCATTCTTGTCTCCCTCTCTTGAATTATCCTATCCTAGCATCATACTACTGACAATAATGAGTATATTTATAAAGAAAAATAAGGAACTTAAAATGGTGGTATTTTATGGTGCTTTAGGTCTTATGCTATATAGCCAACTAATGAGCTAGTATATTCTTTGCTTTGTGTAAACGAAGAACAGTGCGATATATGAATTCTATCGATTAGGTGGAATTAAAAGTTGAGATGCAATGAATAGACGAGCTGAAGATAAAGTCAAACCCGAGGTGAGATCACATACAATATGTATACAAACCCAATATAATGCAAACAACTTTGTTAACAGTGCCATATTGGTTTAAAATAGAACCTAGTATAACACTCTCTCTGGCCGCCCCTGTTGTCTTTAGCTGTAATATCGGGTATACAGTTTATTTACGCACATTAGCTTTGGCAAAGGAAATAGAATTTGATGACAGAACAAAAAAGAAAGGTACTTGGTATAAACCGCAACACCATAGCTTTGAACAGGGCTTCAAATGTTAGTAGTGCTGGTCGTGGTACCGTCCTTGTCATTACCAAGGGAAGTAAGACCCCAAAAGAGCAGTCATCAAAATCAGCCGAACTAGCTTTAGGCTCTTTGACGGAACAAGAAAGGCACAGGAGACTCACTGCCTTGCAATCTGCGGGAAAAAGCCGCTTAGAGCAACAAACTACTGAAAACGAGCGCAAGCTAATAGCCCAGAATCAGGCAGCGATTGATGCTGAACGAAGTGAACAAACCTCAGGTGAAGGTAAGTCAATGTTAGAAGGCCCAGAAGGTGTTGGCAATCTCAAGGAGATTGCTGGCAGCATCGAGAGCATGGCCAAGCATAGATCATCAGAAGAAGCACAACTCAGCGATAATCCCCCGAGCAATCACGACAAAATGGAATTGACTTCGATGGAGCCAATTACTAATGTCGAAGGCATCATTAATAATCAGACCGATCAAAAAGATGCCAATCAACATAGCCATCCTGTTACACCTATCAACGACATACCATTGCAAGCGGAGAAGAGCGAGCTAATATCAGATCCATCCAAAGATGTAATAAGTGATAAATCTAAAAATATCGAGAAAAGTCACAGTCAGCAAGGAGAACCAAAGGATAGGGTACTTCTAAGACCTGCTCCTAATAGATTCCCCGCTCCAATTAGACCTTTTGTTCGTAGCGAAACTAAACAGATTACCCTCGAAAACGTCAAGGAAATTATGCAAAAGGGTAGGGTGAGGAATCTAGACCCAATTCATAAAAAAGTAGAAGATATAGCAGCTGAAAACGGTGATATTACCGATATCAAAGCAGCAGATCAAGCGGCGACCACCACTGCCGAAGGTTTGCAAGCAGTCCGCAGAATAGCGACCAAAGCAAAGCCACAAACATCTGGTGGTATTATTAAAGCTAAGCCCCTTGCAGAAAAAGAAGACAAAACAACTAGAAAAGCCGTTAAGCCGAACAAAAGCCAGCCTCAAAGAAAATTATCAGCCTCTCAAATGATTCAGATGACAGCATCAGGTGGTGATGAACACAATTTTAGAGGGGGACGCAAAAAGCATCGTAAAGACCTAAAATCTCAGGTACAAGCTGAAAAAATTGCCCGCGATGTTATGATTCCAGACGTCATAAGCGTGCAAGAGCTAGCGAATCGTATGTCTGAGAAGGCAGCGAATGTGATAAAAGCCCTAATGAGACTTGGAGTCATGGCAACGATAAACCAATCGGTAGATGCAGACACAGCTGAGCTTATATGCGGAGAACTAGGTCATAACTTTAAAAGAGTTACTTCAGCTGAGATTCTAGGCAATCTATTGGTTGATGAACAGGATAGAGAAGAGGATCTGCAACTGCGTAATCCTGTTGTTACGGTTATGGGACACGTTGATCATGGTAAAACATCTCTCCTTGATGCCCTTCGCCTAACGGATGTGGCCGCAGGAGAATCTGGTGGCATTACCCAACATATAGGAGCATATAAAGTAAATCTCGAAGGAGATAAGTTTATCACTTTCCTCGACACTCCAGGACATGAAGCTTTTACTGCCATGAGGATGAGGGGAGCAAAAGTCACGGATATAGTGGTGCTTGTGGTCGCAGCGGACGATGGCATAAAGGCTCAGACTGTAGAGGCAATCAGCCATGCTAAAGCAGCCAATGTGCCAATAATAGTTGCTATAAATAAAATCGATAGGCCTTCAGCCAATATAGAGGGTGTCAAAAATAGCTTATTCCAACATAATCTCATTCCTGATGATATGGGAGGAGATACTATGGTAATACCCGTATCAGCCAAAGCAAAAATAGGACTTGATA
>CAIOSF010000254.1 GCA_903860855.1 uncultured Alphaproteobacteria bacterium
CATGAAATTTCAGTGAATTATGTAGATAGACATCACAATGAGCCGGCAGAGCCTACAGCGACTAAAGTACATAATTTTGTTACAAAACTTGAAGAAGGCGATCATTATAGGATTGGCACCTATAGTGTGGTATAAATCAGATAGCTATGATGAGAGGCTCGAGCTGCCCTGTGGTGAATTTCTCTCTCAAGTTAACTTATCTATTATCGAATTCAATAACAACTTTCCCCTTGGAGTGGCTGCTATTCTACAACCCTTCATAATTAACAAACCATCTGCAATGAGTTGATCAACTTCAGCCATATTAACTCGATGCAGCCTGTCCAAATCCATGCCCTCACTAAGTCTTAGCCCCATTATGATCGCTTCCTTCATTGCCTGCTCCTCGTCTATTTTTTCAATGAACTCAATGCCGTGTCCGACTAATTCAACAGATTTCAACCAACTCTCTGGCATCTTGTAGTCAACGCAAGCAAGCTTATCAACGCCATTAGGAATACGTCCGTGAGCACCTGGTCCTATGCCGAGATAGTCACCATACTGCCAATACTGAAGATTATGTCTGGATTTGAATCCAACCTTTGCATGGTTGGATATCTCATACCCGGGCATTCCGTGTTTTTCCATAATCTCTTGGGTAACTTCAAAAAAAGTTGCTGACTCATCCTCACTTGGCATTTTAATCTGACCTTTTGCATAGCGCTCTGCGAAGACCGTTCCTTGCTCTATGGTGAGCTGGTAAAGAGATAGATGTGGCCCAGCTAAAGATATAGCTTCAACTAGCTGTTGCCGCCATTGCTCTATGGTTTGATTCGGCAAACAATATATTAAATCGAAAGAATAATTGTCAAAATATTGGGCCGCAACCTTTATCGCATTCTTTGCTTCCCCCGCACTGTGTTGGCGTCCAAGAAATTTTAGCTGATCATCCCTTAGGCTCTGAATACCGATAGAAAGGCGATTTATTCCAGCTTCACGAAATGCTTTAAGGTTCGATATTTCAATAGATGTCGGGTTTGCTTCGAGAGTTACTTCCATTGGGTAGGATTTTGTATTGAGCCCCATAGCATCAACATAACGTGTTCTCTCAACTCGTGCCGCACTTGGTGCCATCGGGAGATGATCGACCGATGGAGGATTGACTGGTGGAGATATAGTGGCAAGAGAGGCGATCTTGTCCAATATAGCATTTATCATTTCAGGCTTGGCCAATGATGGGGTACCTCCACCAAAAAAAATTGATGATATGGGAGTTGATCTCATAAGATCAGCGTGATTATCTATAGCTGTTATGTATGCCTTCAACCACCTCTCATGATCAATCTCTCTGCGTACATGACTGTTGAAATCACAATAAGGACACTTAGCCTTACAAAAAGGCCAATGGATGTAGATCGCAAGTGACTTATTATGCATAATGATTATGTACGCGGAATAGTTATATGCATGATGCTAGGGCAGCGTTATCGACCTTTGTATCACGGATTTAGGGTCCATGCAGAAAATCGGCAACTATAAAAAAGCTAAAAGGGTGGTGCCGTTGGCGGGAATCGGACTCGCGACCTCTTCATTACCAATGAAGTGCACTACCACTGTGCTACAACGGCTTTGGTTTTATGACCAATGTCATTAGATACAATATAATTGGAGAATCAGCAAGAGAAAAGGAATAAAAAATAATAACAGGTGATTAGGAAGTGGCAAAATTATACCCGTTCCCGAATTAAACAGTACAACTGTGAACGCCCTAAGGCATGAACGGATACAATTCAGACCTGCGTAGTGTTTCATCACGAAGCATCGTAGAGCGACAAGCAAAGCAGCAGTAGTTAAAGGTATAACTCGCGTAAAGCTAACATTTACGAATAATGTAATCAATAGATGCCCAGGAAAATAATGAAATATTAATGCGATTTTATTGGCTATATATAAAACAATTTACTATTGTATACTCATTTCCAGTTGTTATTCCTTATACTGATCAAATCGTAGAGTTTTTTTCCTTTTCTCAGTATCGTTGAAAGAATGGACAAATTCTTCTTTGCCCACTCTTCCAGCCATGGTTCTAATATTTTCCACAAATTCGCCTTAGGATAAATTGAATATATTGTGCCCTCTAGCATTATCATATTCTTCTGCAAAAGCAGTAGCTGTGGTTGTGTTTCCATATTGAATTTTCCTGTCACCATGAAAAGCCTCTTCAACAAGCTAGACATAGATATGCTATCAGATTCCTTCCCTATAATCGGCTCAGCGATTGATCTACATGCCAGGGCAAAAATCTCGATAGAGGCGGTATCTGGGATATAACCAGCCTGCCAGTGCAGAACTGCAACCCTATCGTAATCACGCTGTAAAAACGCATGAAGTATGGATGCAATGAAAATTTTATCATCCTCTGGTAAAAAGCAAACAATACCGTAATCCAGCAAAGCCACCTTACCATCATCCATAAGGAGTATATTACCTCCATGCCAATCAGCATGAAAAAAACCATCGTCATATGCTTGATGGAAAAAGGCTATGGCTAATTTACTTGCAAGTTCAGCCCTTGTTTCGTCATTGATATGAGCAGCACCAATTTCATCCCCACCTATACTAACGATACTCTTACCGTCTATCCATTCCATTGCCAGAATCTCACTATTGCACAACTCCCATATGATCTTCGGCACATATACATCATTCCTTTTAACAGCATTCTCGCCGATACGATCAGCCGCCGCCGCTTCCATCATCAAATCCAACTCAATCTCGGCACTTTGTTCTATTACCTTTACTATCTCAGACAACCTTAATCTTTTGCTCTTGGCAAAGACCTTAGTGATAGCAAAGGCTGCATACTTCATTAACCTCAAATTGGCAGAGAATTCTTTTCTAACCTTTGGTCTCAGAATTTTGAGGGCTATCTTTTCACCCTGCCATTCTGCCTTATATACCTGAGATATAGAGGCAGACGCGACTACATCATGATCAATCTGGAGTAAATTCACTATATCCTTATCATATACTCTCTGTAATGTGCCCAACATATGGCTAAAAGGCACTGGAGATACCATATCCCTAAGTGTTCCAAGCTCTCGACACAACTCCTTATTAAGTAGATCCGGCCTTGTAGATAGGAACTGACCTAGCTTAGTGAATGCAGGACCAGCCTTTGGCAGAATATTAACCAGCTTTATTCCTACCGTTGTGAATCTTTGACTTGTGCTTTTGTCATACCTGATCAGAATGCGTATGATCATCAGGTGCCAAATGAGGCCGCTAGCTAGAGCCAAAACTCCAAGTCTTACGAGATCATATAAGAAATACATTAGCTAGCGATGACGTGGTTTATTTTCTTTGTGTATTTGTAGTACACTTAACAAACTCAAATCGCAAAGGCAAATTTGCGTTATTTATGCTTGACTTGAGATGAAATTTTATGGTGCATGGTATCATTGAAAGTATTATCCTCCTGGCATTGGCAAAAAAACGTGATGGAAATAGGTGGGCCTGATTGAAATCGGTAATAAACTTGATTCTAAAGAACAAGCTGAAGATGCTCTAAGTGAAATAGTCATAAGTGAAGTCATGGTTGATGAACTTGTCTCCAACCGACTGATAACGGATGAAGCTAGAGAATACGCCCTGGGCTTGATAGGTCCAAAGCGCAATTGGAAGTTTTGGACATCCAGATCGCTACTATTCTGGGGTACAGCATTACTTCTATCAGGTATTATCTGCTTCTTTGCCTTTAATTGGATGAAGATTCCTCCAATGCTAAAATTAACTTGTATACAGCTCACCGTCCTTACTTGCCTTATATCATCATATTACTCTGGTCTGCATGGGATGTTAGGCAAGATTTTGTTGCTGAGTGCATCAGTGCTTACCGGAGTCTTTCTCGCTGTTTTTGGGCAAATTTATCAAACAGGAGCAAATAGTTACAATCTTTTTATGATGTGGGCAATTTTGATTCTGCCATTTGTTCTTATTGGAGAATTTTCTGGTCTATGGGCCATATGGTTAGTAATCGCAAATATTTTTATTGTATTATATTTTGACCAGAGCATACCATATAGTATTCATATTATTGTTATGGAAAACTACTATAAATTTGCACTAGGCCTCTGCATCGTTCTCTTTAATAGTGCATTTCTAGCACTGAGGGAAGACGTAGCAGCAAAAGGTATCCAATGGCCTGACCATCGTTGGACAAGAATTGCATTGGTTGTTCCAGTTATTTTCTATAGCGCCCTTCTAATTATAAACTTCATCTTCAGTCGCAGCGCGGAACCTATGCAAATCTTCATTATATTATGCACCATACTATTTGCGCTAGTTCATGCTGTGTGTTATCTAATATACAGATATAAATTACCAGATATGTGGGTTTTAACCACAATAATACTGTCAGTTTGTCTTATACTAGAAACCTTGGTCGTCAGGTTAACAAGCAATGTTGACAGGTTAGATAGATTATCTACTCTAGTCATAATTAGCTGCGCTACACTCACCATATTCACTCTAGCGATCAAGATACTGCTCACTATTGCACGAGAAATACATAAGGTAAGTAAGGTGAAAAATGTCTCATAGCTATGCAAAAGGTATAAGCGCCAGAGATTTGATTAATGAATTGGAAAAAGCTGGTTTTGTACAGCCATCTGATCGCTCAACAATAGAGAAGTTTATTATTTCACGTCAACAAGATAAGCAAGAAGCGCTATCACTGTACATGCAAATTTTGATTGGAATTGGTGCTTTTATTTTTTCTTGCTGCGCCATTGGCGTCATTCAGCTATGCGTTGTACACCCACGTTCGGGTCAAGCTTTTTTACTATGGGGGGTGATTTTTGTCGGTATCGCCATATTGCTCGCCAGGGTATCGAGTAATAAGAATAAAAGCCAAACCAAACGAATATTTGTACTCCAATTGTCATTTTATTCCATGGCATCAGGGAAATTGCTTTTCGTTATTGGATCTATGATGTCATTGAATTTAAGTTCTCAATGGGAGATAACGGTGCCGGTGCTTTTTATCACCATAGCTACTTACTATTTCTATCCAGTGGTGGTAGATAGGTTTGTTTCAACATTAGCTTCGCTTATTTTATTACTAGTTAGTATAACATCATCCAACTGTTCTGTAGGCATGCAGGAAGTAGTATTGGATATATTTATCGCGATTCATGTAGGGCTGATATATATGTTGTTTATGTCAAGCAGCAGGATGAAGGCGGATTATAGGCCTATAGCCTATGCAGCAGTGTTTTCCCTGGCCGCTAACGCCATCTTCATCTCCACAATTGACAGTGATCAATACATCACACCATATTCAGATAAAGGTCAATTATATAGCTTGCTGTTCACCAATGCGATTTTAGCCTTAGCTTTGATCGGACTCATTTGGCGGACAGCTAGTCGTATAGATAAACAGTTTCAGTATAGAAAATCTCTTGTACTTGCCTCCTTAGGTGCGATTCTTTTGGGTGCAACATCAGTTCCTGGAGTCGTGTTGGCAATATGCTTAATGATCCTAGGCTATGCAAAATATGAAAAGTATCTATGGGTGATAGGGATGTTGTTCATGCCATTGTTTATCTCTTTGTATTACTATGAGCTAAACACTACCCTATTGATCAAGTCAGGTATCTTAGTTGGTAGCGGCGCTATTTTGCTAATGGGTTGGCGTTATCTAGTTGCTCAAAAATTAGGCAAGGAGGTCCAAGCATGAGAAAGATAAAGCAGGTTGTATTTATCATAGCATCGATCATGGTTTTTGCTATTTTCAACTACAGTATTTATCAGAAAGAACAAATCAAGAATGATGGCGATATTGTGCTACTAGAACTATCTCCAGCTGATCCTCGCTCCATTATGCAGGGGGATTATATGAGGTTGAGATACGCCATTGAAGGAGATGCCACACTCTGGATAATGGAGCAGCACAGCGATCGAAAACAAGATCTAAAGAGCAATGATGCTGTTGATTCAAATGCAGATGTGATAAACAAGCCTCAGGTAAAGTCAAATGTGTATAAATTTACCAAAAACAGTGGATGTAGCGTGGTTATTTTGCCAAATCAAAACAAGGTCGCCAAGTTTATCCGCATCTATAATGGTGAGAAGCTAGGAACTGGTGAACGACTCCTGAGTTGCAACCAAGGTGGAAGAGGCATCAGTATTATCCCAGAGTCATTCATGTTTCAAGAAGGCGATGGTCACGCCTATCAAAACGCAAAATATGGAGTATTCAAGTTTGGTAGTTTAAGCAGTGATTATATGTTAGTTGGTTTAGCCGATGCAGAGCGTAATATCATTGAGTTGAGAAATGACCTCAGTTGAAGGAGCTCAGGATAATTTTAAAAGTTAGAGCTTAATTCCTTAGTTGATAGCAAGATCTTTGTTTTAATAAAATATTTAGTTGTGCGGTTGGCCTATATGTTTTTATTTTTCTTACATTCATTGTGGCGGCATTTTTAAAGATACTTTTGGCTATACTGGCGAGGCGATCATTCACCAAAATTTTATTGCCTCTATGGCAAACTTATTGGGCTATATCGTCATAACCATTTTATGCTATAAGATACATCCTTTGAAAATTCTTCAAACAAAGTTAGCTGTATATACTGTCTTTGTCCTGCTTTGCCCTTATTTACTATACCATATGGACGCCCCGTGGCAATTGGGCCTAATTCAGGCGTTTAGTATGCTATTTATTCTTAGCACCAATCCTGCCATGTCTGTGATTTATAGCCATCTACCTATTTTTAAACGATTTAGATGTGCAACTATAGTATTTGCCATAACACGGGCCATAATGGCGATATTAACTTCATTTGGCTTTATTTATTTAACAGAATACTTGGGTCATTGGGGTTTGTTGGTTGTAATGGTTCCTCTTTGTATAGGCTTTGCTTTTGCTTTGCATCATTTTGCACAATTAGAGATAGAAGCTGGGAGGTATCATCAAAGGAAAAGCCCTGTAGCTCCTGCATAAAATACCACGTACAGCAGAGATAGAACAAAACTTACTGAGCTTTGCTTCTATTTCTGGTATTCCAAGATTATATAGCAGCAGTAACAAAACTCACTAAAGTCTCGGATATTATCTTCTTAGCCTTATCAGGTGATTTTACTCCTATGGTCTTGAGATTATGCAATCTATCAAATTGCTTTATAAGAAGAATATCGTATTTCTTTTCCTTTATTAACGTTTCAATCACTTGGCTTCCACTCATCTTGCGACCGTCCTCTTTGATTCTAGTCAGGTCCATAACTTGATTTGCGATCTCCCTGCAAAATATACTCTGAATCATATCAAATATGAGAGAGGTATCTTCTATGGTATCATGAAGGATGGCTGTTATAATTAAATTGGTCTCGTAATACTGAGATTGCTCCCGAGCCGTGTACTCAGCGAACATATAAGCCACTTCTAATGGATGAGAGTAATATGGCCTCTCCTGATGCCTCCTTTGATCCCCATGATATTTCTTAGCATAATAAATAGCCTTTTTAACCAGCTGAATATCTAGTAGCCTATTGACTACTGTATTCAATGAAAGAAGTTTATCTAGCAGTCTACTAGAATAGTAGCATAATTCAAATGTTGACTCCCAATTATAAACATCATCCATA
>CAIOSF010000255.1 GCA_903860855.1 uncultured Alphaproteobacteria bacterium
GCAACTCTTTACCACATTCTCGTCACCTTCTTCGTTGGCTTCTTTCTTGTATTCAATTACATTCTCTATCCGAACGCGAAATCACTACAAATCGATGTAAGTAATTTAGTAGAGATGATGCCATATCTAAAGTATTTCTTCATAATGTTTAGCAATTGGCCGTGCACCTTGTTCTACATATTTTCGGAATTGTGGGGCACTGTCATGTTATCGTTGATGTTTTGGCAGTTAGCGAACCAGATTTGCACTATCCCAGAAGCTAAGAGATTTTACCCATTGTTTGGTTTACTTGGTCAAGCCGGTTTAATAGCTGCCGGTATCCTAGGTAAGGTATTTTCAGGTATTGATGAATCAGCGGATGGAAAAATGACTGCTCCACCAGAAGAACTGTGGCAAAATGCACTGAATAACATAACATTGTCTGTTGTTGTATCTGCGGCTATGCTGTCTCTCTGTCTATGGTATCTTGGTAGAATAGTTGGTAATGATGCGATCAACATCACCCAGAGCAGTAAATCCAGCAAGAAAAAAGTTAAGTTAAACTTTGGAGAAAGCTTGAAATACGTCATGTCATCCAAGTACATTGGCCTTATAACACTACTCGTTTTATGCTATGGAATTTCGATAAATCTAGTGGAAGGAGTGTGGAAGAAATCATTAAGCATACAATTTCCTGATTCTGCCAGATATAGTAATTTTATGGGAGATGTCCAAGTATGGACAGGGGTTGCCACTGCTTTAGCTATGCTTAGCGGATCATTCCTACTGCGCATAGTGAGTTGGCGTACAGCTGCTGTTTTAACTCCAGTCATGATTCTGGTAACGGGCATAATCTTCTTCTTGTTTATGGTGTTTAAAACCGAACTTGAACCAACTGTTATAGCTTTTGGCGCTACGGCGATTGCCGTAGCAGTATTCTCTGGTGCTGCTCAGAATATCTTGAGTAAAGCCACTAAATACTCATTCTTCGATCCGACCAAAGAGATGTCATATATACCTTTAGATGATGATTTGAAATCAAAAGGTAAGGCTGCAGCTGACGGTATTGGCGGCAGACTTGGTAAATCCGGTGGAGCGTTAATTCAGTCGACCATGCTCATGCTCATGCCTGGGGCAAGTCTGATAAGCTTGGCACCAAATTTGTTTATGATCTTCTTGGTGACAATGGTGATATGGGTGGTAGCTGTCTTTGCTTTGGCTAAGGAATTTGCAATAAAATCAGCAGAGGCAGCTGAACATGCCGCTGCTGATGCCAATGAGAAAGAGGTCAGTGCATAAAGGCATCAGTGTTTTGAGTTGCCGTGTTCCTTCTCCTTGCTCGCATAGATTTGTAATGAATTTATGAAGGAAAGGTTGATACTGGGAATTGATCCTGGCTTACAAAAAGTTGGTTGGGGCATAGTAACAAAGGCTCAAGAGGGGGTTGATAGGGCTAGTGACCACAGTGGTTTATACCAATTTAGCCATGTAGCATCGGGTCTTATCAAAACGCACAACAAAGATGATCTTTCAGATCGTATTTGGCATATCTTCGATCAAATTAAAGGTATATTAGGTCAGTATAAAATAGAGATGGTGGCAATAGAGAATACTTATGTGAATGAGAACTATCAATCTTCTCTGAAGTTATCTCATGCCAGGGCGGCTATCATAGTAGCGTGTATGGAGATAGGTCTCAAGCCAATCGAATATCAAGCCAAAACTATAAAAAAAACCATCACAGGAAATGGCAACGCCACAAAGGATCAGGTTGTGTATATGCTAAAGCATTGTCTGGGAGGGATGCCGCAACGGATGGTTAGTCTTGATGTCTCTGATGCCTTGGCAATAGCTGTTTGTCATGGGTTTTGTAATGATACCAGTTCCATCTTTTAATTACTGTTGTGTTGCTAATGTGCATTTCAATACACTTCGCTCCCCTCTCCTTGTACTGTTTAATTTGACTTCGCCTTCAGCTTGTCTATTGCATTTGAAAACTGGTATAATTTCAGGAGCTAGAATTAGTACTACCGCTTTGACCATGCTCATCATTACACTTGACTAAGTCTAATAGATCAACTATCTAATTTTCTGTTCATGCCTTTGACTTAACCTGTAGCTTATCTATTGTAATAGAATTTATAATCAATCTATCCAAGGACTCATGGTCACATGTCTATGAAATATACTAAAAATAGTAAAATACTATCGAGGTCTAGAAAGATTGGTATAGGGGTGATTCTTATCTTGATTTTCCTGATTGTATATAAGCTCTCTATATTATCGCATCATCATATTCCCGAGCATTCTACTAAAATCGTTGAGGTTCAAAAGCTAGTTTTGCAAGATATACAGCAAAAAGTTGAATTCATAGGGACAGTTCGATCAAAACAGCAAGCAAATTTAATGGCAAAAGCAAGAGGAGTGCTGGATTGGGTTGTAAGCCCTATCCAAGAGGTCAAAAAGGGTGAACTTATTGCAAAAATTGAAAACAAAGAGATAGAGCACAATTATGAGCTTTTAAAAGAAACAGAAGCCTGAGCAACTCTACAATTTAAAAGAGCTAATCTTCTCTTTGAATCAGGAATTCTTAGTAAAGATGCGGTAGAAGAGAAAAAGAACATTCTTTTGGAAGCTCAAAAAAGATTGTCTGACGCAAAAATCCTTCTTGA
>CAIOSF010000256.1 GCA_903860855.1 uncultured Alphaproteobacteria bacterium
TCCGTATCAGCGGAAGCTTTGAGCCGGGTGGTGATGATCGGTTGACATCGGGGCTGGTCCTCACGTCCGACTGGACCGTGTCTCTGAACGGAGCGTTGGTGTGGGTGTTTCCGCGCCCGGTAAGTCCTTTTCTCCATGTTCTATTCCTTCCTTCTTCGGCTCTTTCAATTCCTCAAGCTGTTTCTTGAGTTCTTCCAATTCTTTTCTTTGCTCTGCAATAATCTTTTTGCTTTCATCTATTTCCTTCGTTTTGTCCTTGGTTGCCTCCTTCTCCTTCGTTAACTCTTCGGTTTTTTCCTTCAGAGGATCTTTCTCGATCTCTGGCTTGTCCATCCACCCTTTTTCAACAAGGGCTTTGTTTACTTTATATAGCTGCTACACCAAGCTTCGCTCCAAACCCAACGGCTGCACCGGCTACTGTTGCAACTATACCAGCTCCAACTACACCAAGAGGCGGAAGTAGTAGAGCTCCCACTGCTATAGCGGCGCCCATGGCGGCAAGACCACAGGCAAACATTCCAACAGAAGCACCAAATGTTCTAAATGTGCGTTTGAAGAATTCTCCGACTCCCCCTTGTCCCTTTTCTTCTGGTGTAGCCTGATTTGGAGCTTTGTTCTGATCATTTGGAGCTATGGCATTTTGTCCCTGAGCCAGGGGGTTTTGAGGATCTTGCCCTTTTTCCGGAGGATTTTGAGTTTTGCTTCTATCCAGCTCCTCTTGCTTTTGCGGCTCTAAACCTTGCTGCTGTGCTAGTTCTGGTTGTTCTGCTATATTTTTTTTCGCTTCCTCGGTCCTTTGTTGCTTTTCTTCATACATATCCATGCCAACGACCAGGGCGGATCCTAGAAGCAATGAGATCGGCGGCACAGGCTAGTCCGATTTTAAGCCAAACGGCCCAAGGAGGACTGTTGTGACAGCTGCCACGGCCCCTATAGCTACGGTTTTGATTAATGGTTTAACCCCACCCTTTGCTACTTCCTTTATATACTGTCCTGTAGGCTTTTCGATATTCTTGTCAATTGACCCAAGCAATGCCTTGCCTCCGTCGCCCACATCCCCGGCATTTTTTGCCACGTTTATCAAGCTATCTTGAGTCCCTTTTACTTCAGCATCTAGAATGCCTTGAGCGATGGGTTGATCTGGATTATCCTGCGTAAAAAGAACTGAATCATCTTGGTTATTTTCCATAGAAACATCCTATAGCTATTTGCGAAAAGTACCTTAAAGATCTATTTGGCATAGATTTTCTACTTTTGATGGTGCTATCTATAACCATTAGTTTATTTGATTATACCTAAAATTGCAATTACATCTATAACACGTCCCACTGTAAGCCTTGAAAATTAAATATTGACATTATACTTGTTATAGCGTAGTAAAGCAATATGTTGACTAATAATTGCAATCAACACAACTTTTAATTTAATATTATATAATAATAGGATAAATAAATGCGGATACATTCAGTAAGTGTCATGGTGATACGTCAAGTTGGTTTTTACGATAATGTCAATCATTCCCGAGAAGAAGCCGATGCGGGGCAGATGGAGATTGGGATGACATCGATTATGTTAAAAGCTAAAAAATATGGAAATCTTGATTGCACCAACAGGATAAAGAAAAGGCTAGCAAAATGAAAATAATACCTAAAAATGATATAGCTATCATACAAAGTGACTCAGTTCAAAACCAAAAATATTCATTAAATAGCACAGACATAACAGGTCATTCAACCACTAAAGATTCATTTGGCAGTATATTTGATGGCATAAGTTACGATACTGATACCAATAAAGCTGCAAATAATATTGCTTCGTTCATACAATATACCTCATTCATAGAACAGCTAGATCTTCCTCACCTTTTTTTAGAAAGCGTGGAAACCATAGATATTTTTGATCTTCAGAATGAAGAGATTTACGTTGATCGAATAAAAAGAAGCCCCAGATCATACCTTGGAGACTTAGGGGAATAGGGGCACAGATTATATAGATCTGTCAAAAGCCGCAGTTACGCCCCATAGCATGTTTTTTATCGAAAATGTATGCAATGCCATGAAAGAACGTACCGCAGACCTAGAAAGTCTTAAAATAAATATCAATGCATTGAATAAAGAACAGTGTAAGTCTCTGTATGAATCTATCGATGATAGCAAATGTTTTATAAAAAAGCTCGAAATATTAGGCAGTTGTTCTAAGGATATAGATTATCTATGCAAACTTATAGTCGGAAATGGAAGCATTGAAGAGCTATGCTTTGAAGATGATAACCTGTCCAGGGCAGAGTTAGTGAAATTGCATAATGCCCTAGGGCCAAGCGGTGTAAAATTAAATATTATTAATTGCAAAGATGATTTCAAAGAGCTCTTATCAACCATGAATAAAATTCAAAATAACTCTGAGCAGCCTATGATACCATCAAATAAGCCGATTGAAGATGCTTCTAATATAATCAGATTATTCTTTGAATATGTTGAGGATATTGTCAGAAAGAACATACCTACCCAACAGTATAAACATGTGAATAAATTTGGTTCTAATCTTGTCAGACATATCAAGAACTCAGTTGATAGATCCATGGGTCAATGGGAGAGAGTTGCTTTTGATATAAATATCAGAGATAACAAGGGTGACTGGAGGGGGACTTTGAATAAAATGATGGTGATCGCACTACAGGATGCGGGTCAACTCTAAGATATGCCTGCAAATTATTGGAGAAGGAGACGCCGCGTACCCTAGATGATATCATTGATAATGCCGGTTTTACCACTATCATCCATGATGTAAGAGGCGGAATTAAACAAATATAGCGACTCAAGTTATATCAGTAGCGAGTGACATATTAATAGTGAAAAGCAGGAATTGGTATTATTGTCTATAAAATGGCATAAAGTCAGATATAGGTAATGACATGAAATGCATTGTTTTAGGATGCGGAGGATCAAATGGAGTTCCAGAAGTTGATTGTGCCTGTTATGTCTGTGCTTCAGGTGATCATCTCAACAAACGTAGCCGCAGTTCAATCTACATAGAAACTCAATCTGGCATTAGGGTTTTGGTTGATACATCACCAGATCTGCATATGCAAGCGTTGCGGCACGGTTTTTCAAAAATTGATGCGGTAATTTATACCCATGCTCATTATGATCATATAGGGGGCATAGGGGATTTAAAAAAACTTGTACACGATGATCCCTCCATTACTGTGAGGTCCGCGGCTATTGCCTCCTCTGCAAATCATGATACCGTTGCAAACCATGATATAAACGCACATGCAATGGGTGGGCTTTCAACGAAGTCAAAAGCGTGTAATTGGTATCAATCTCATTACTTTCAAAAACAAAGCATCAAGGATGTCCCGGCATTTATGGACTCAACCACAGAATCAATTGTAACGGCCTGCTTTCCTTTCGCTTTTCGCCATAGCAGTGATGGGCTGTATAAGCCGTTGCTAAGATCTGTAGTGTTTGCAGGGCCATTTAGCTTTGCTGATCTTGAAATTACACCTTTTTGGCAAAGGCATGGAAAATCATTCTCATATGGGTTTAGATTTGGTAACCTAGCCTACTCAACTGATGTTAACGGCTTTACAGATGAGTCCATCACCACCCTCCAGGGGGTTAAGGTCTGGATTATAGATTGTACCCGATATTTTCATGCCCCGACTCATTTATCGCTTGAACCAATGCTTAACGCTGTGGCGAAGGTGAATCCGGAGAGGGTGATTCTGACTCATATGGGTCATGAGATTGAGTACCATGAGTTTAAGAAGATATTGCCACTCAGGATAGAGCCTGGTTATGATGGTATGGTTATTTTATGCTAAGCTCTGGTCGCTAACTCCCTCACTCTACGCATTTTTTGGCTCCAAGGCTGATCTTGGTTTTGATCGGCAATCGGCTGAATTTACTGTGATTTTTGATAGTCGGATTGATTTGCTATATCTAACGCGTTGAGTTATGGGGTTTTTGGAGATGCACCTAACTCAACACAAAGCAAGATATCAAGGATACCAAACTAGGATGGGCTGTATATCGGCGCATCAAGATTTATCGCTATCACCTAAGACATCATGCTTAGCTCTATTGTATACTTTTTTCTCCTCTGCCGTCATAGAATCCACATCCCTTTTACGAAATCCGCCATTTACTACATATGAGTTGTAAAGAGTTGTTCGTCTATCAACAAAATCCTTTTTGTTTTGCCAGGATCTGTCCGGGCCACCACAACCAGATAGAGAGATAAGGCAAATCATCAGGCTTGCAGCCATGAGCAAATACCTTTTTCTTATACAAGCGTTTGTCATTCGATGGTTCGTCATTTGATGGTTTGTCATTACAAGTATAAATAGATGTATAGATTTTAATCAAAATACTATATAGTCGATTGGGTTAATGGAGAACTTAATTCTCTATGATGGCCAAGATTGCTTATAAGAAGCCAGTATAATCATTATAAAATAGCGCAAGATGTACGATAGTAGTAATATATTTGCAAAGATCATCGCGGGAGAGATACCTTGTGAGAAGGTATATGAGGATGATGATGTGTTGGCATTTTATGATATACATCCAGCCGCTCCTGTTCATGTTATGATCGTTCCGAAGGAGCAAGGGCACGTATCGTTCGACGATTTTGTAACTAATTCAGAGCCAGGCACTGTATGTAATTTTTTTCGTAAGATCGCTGAGATTGCTGAAATTCTTGGGCTAAATGAGAGCGGTTATCGTCTAATAACTAACTATGGCAAAGACGCGATACAGACAGTTGGTCACTTTCATGTCCATATGCTGGGAGGAGAGCGCCTAGGGCCCTTGCTGGCGAATGATAGATATCATCTGTGATGCTGCTATGGGACGCTAGCTTTATTCTACAAATAATATGAATTATCTGGCAAACGATTATCGGAAACAAAGCCAACAAGAAGCCTTAAAGCAAGACTCTTGGCAGAGCCATTACGTAGAACTACGTACCAGATTATTTCTATGCACACTTAGCCTCATCATCACTACGGCTATTTCACTGAATTTCGCTGAAATAATCTACTCATTCTTAGCTAGACCCCTGGTTTCAGCAATGCATATAGGAGATCAACAGCGCAAGCTAATTTTTACCAGCCTGACTGAGGGATTTATTACTCAAATGAGGGTGGCTTTCTTTTCTGGTTTTATCTTGGCATTTCCTCTAATAGCTACGCAAGTATATCTATTTATAGCACCTGGTTTGTATAAAAAAGAGAAGATGGTACTCTTACCATATTTAATTGCTGCACCGATGTTATTTATGACCGGAGGGGCTTTTGCTTACTATCTCGTTATGCCGATAGCTTGGAAATTCTTTTTGGGATTTGAAGGCAGTGTGACTGGATGGCAACAAGGGTCGGTCATGCCGATCCAACTAGAGGCAAAGATCGGTGAGTATCTAGATCTGGTCACGGGGACGATCTTGGCTTTCGGCATAGCGTTCCAACTACCGATTATCCTGACTTTATTGGCGAGGGTTGGGGTTTTAACCACTGCTCATCTTGTTCGGTTCCGGCGCTATGCTATAGTTATTATTTTTATAGTTGCGGCGCTCCTTACCCCGCCTGATGTGCTGAGTCAAGTAAGCCTAGCTATCCCAATGCTTATATTGTATGAAATCTCGATTATTTTATGTAAGTGGTTACAGAAAGGCGATGGAGATTGAAGGAAGATATCATACTGATACGGTCTCCGAATGAGATGGTATAAAGGACGAGGTCTATTAAACATAGACCGCTCCAATTGGGATGGGCGGGATGAATCTTAGGCCTAGGTGAGACTCTCGATTACATAGGAAGTGATGGTCCTGAAAATAGGATGGTGAGGGATGCGTTCACAAAGCAGGTGGAACTCAAGGACAAGTCTTTTCCAGACGCAATGCATGACTTTCTCGCTACATTTCATTTACCGGGCGAAGGACAGAAGATAGATAGGTTAGCAGAGTCGTTTGGAAAGGCATATTGTGAGCAAAATCCAAATTCTTCAATCTCTGGTCCAGGGGCTGCCTATGTTTTAGCCTTTGCATCGTTCATGGTATCCACATCTCTGCATAATCCAAATATCAAACGAGATGAACGCATGACATTGGAATTGGCTAGTAAACTGCTAAAAGGAGCCAATAAAGAGGGTGATAAGGATCCTCCTAATGATTTTGAGCCGCAGTTTCTTAAAGAATGGTATGATAATCTTGAGAAGGAGCCATTTAGGGTGGTTTTTACAAAAACACCTCCAGGTTATGAAATAAGCTCAAGCAAGTTACTTTTTGACGATACCTTCAAAGATTTGTATAATGTTATAAACCATAGTCAA
>CAIOSF010000257.1 GCA_903860855.1 uncultured Alphaproteobacteria bacterium
AACAGTCTCTGGGCAGTGTGTGACTCTGGTGATACATCCGTAGCCGTTACCTCCGTAACCAAAAGAGTCAACGGAGGCGTGAACGGTCTCGCCGACAGGCAGGCTTGGTTCGATAAAATCTGGACAGCACTCAAGCAAGCGGCGTAAAAACTATTCTAAAAGCCCATCCCATAAAGGTGGGCTAATTTTTTACTAAAATAATTTACAGAATAATTTGCATAATTGAAATAATTAGGTAGGTTTGCTATCCCGAATTATCAAAATGGCATTATCCGAATACAATAAAGAAAAATACGAGGCATGGAAGAGCTTGAAGTTTTTCCATGATGAGAACGGATACTATACTGGCTGTGTAAGGGGATTCAGACACTATTATACCGAAGAGGAAGTGTTGGGCTTTTATTTGAAAGATAAGAAATATGTGGAAACTGACTTGTTTTTTAAAAGGCAGTACTACTCAGTAGGGAATTATGACCATGCACTTTTATTTTAATTAAAAATCATGTATTAGGTTTCATCGGCATAAAAGATAAAAATGGAAGGTAGAAAGGCAGTAGGGAAGGTGTATATCAATATGGCTAAATTAATTGATGACTACGAGGAGAAGGCGGGTAAGAGGTTAAGCAAGCAAGCCCTATCTATTTTCGTAATAAAAAAAGGAAGCCCCAGAGCCAGACTGACACAGTTTGGGAGGAAAACGAAAGAGACATCACCCTATGAACTAACATTGACCGAAGCCTTCAACCTTGCTGCATTTATGGATTTGTCATTTATGGATTTCTTTTCTCAGTACTGTAAAGCGATATGATGAGTTATTATTCAATAGTGGAAAGGAGTAAGCCGTCTTTAGTGCCAGAGTTCGTACTTAAAGTGCATAACAACGACAAGTATGAATTTGAGAAGATATTGGTCGAGTATTTAGGTGCGAGTTGGCTTTATAATGAGGATGACTGTGTTGAAGATGTCAGGGTAAAGGGTAGTACTTTCTACACTTTCACGAATGTAGATAGTTTTACTTTAGCCAGTATAATAAGCGAAAAAGTAAAGAGGTGCGATATAAAAGAGCAGATATTGGTATCATAGAGAGTAAAGAAGTTTATATCCCTACCGATACTGAATTTTCGAACTGCTGGTATATTCAAATCCGTATAACGACTGCGGATTTTAGGTGCTTTGTTTGTTTGGTGTCTTTAAACTGATTTTCATGAAGGCAAGGAGGATACTGAAAGCCATTGATAGGGCTATATGGAAGAAGAGGCTGGATAGGATATTTAGTAGTAGTCGCCTATTTAATCGTATTGACTTAGAAATAATAAGTAGGCGGAGGCGCGAGTGCTGGGATAGGCAACTTAGATATAGGAAGTATAAGAGAAAATTCAATAACAAATATCTACACAAAGATGAACTTTAACTGTGAATTCGAAATTATAAATAAGAAGCCATGAGCAACCATAGGAAATCATTGAGTACAACTTTCCCAGCCTATCATCCCTCCGCTGGTCACAACACATTTTTCGTGGAGAAGGTGTGGAGTGCCTGCGGTTATCAAACAGCTAATATGCTTGAAGCGTTGAATTACGATAGGATAAAGTACTTTGACTGCAAACTTACGCTTTCGGATGTAATGGATTTCTATGAGGATATTTCTGGTACAGTATTCAAGACATGTATCCCGAAATTGCACACCATCCGCGAAGGACACAAAGTAAAGGCTGGTGACACAATTCAGTTCTTCGTATGGTCTCACAAGCCATATCACAGTCCTCAGATAGTAGTCACTCCAAAGATTAAGGTTCAGAAGGTTTGGGATTTCGAGTTTAAGATGGTTCATGATAATAGCAGGTGGTACATAAATGGAACATGCGTTTCAGACTCTAATCCACGAGGCACATGGTTTAATAAGGGTATATTAGAAGAGATAGCGAAGAATGATGGATTAAGTTTGTCGGATATGCTGGAGTGGTTTCAATATCCCAAGCCTTTCTCTGGTCAGATAATTTGCTGGTCAGATAAGGTTAAATATTAAAAACATGACAACAGATATAACAATAGAAGCATTAGTGAAGTACGGATTCACCAACAATACTCTCGGCAGAGAGCAGAGCGAATGGCATCCAGATATGATGACGAAAGACCTCCGAGCAGAAGAGGAAAAAAAGGAGAACCCAGATGAGGTGTTTTGCTTGGCTATAACCTGCGAAAGAAATGTGCAGGAGTTTTGCCTTCGTCTTCCTCATGGATGCGGTACGTTGTATCTGGGGTTTGAGAGTATGGCACAACTGGAGATGTTTGAGAAATCAATAGGTAGTCACTCGCCTGAATGGTAAAAATCAATAGCATGTTCAGCGAACAAGAAGCAGAAGAGAAGGCAAGGACTGCCATGAGAGAAAAGGGTATAACCTTTAATCACTTTAAGCGAGAGGTGAAGAGATTGCGCCCCATGACATATTATACCGAAGACGAGCTGGTAGATATGTATACTCAGTGTG
>CAIOSF010000258.1 GCA_903860855.1 uncultured Alphaproteobacteria bacterium
GCTTGAAATGCCACTTCCAGCTGCTTTGAACGGAGTTGGTGGTGTAAGCGGCCAGAGCGGGGAAAGCATCATCAAGATCCAAGAAGAAGATGAGTGCCTGGCCTGTCAGTAGGCCTCCAGCACCTCTTCTCGTGCCAGTATCTATTCGGTCTATTGTGGCGTTATAATGAATATATATTTAGTAAACAAAACACCATATATTCTATATCTAATATGAGAAGTATAGAGTGGCATCTACAAAATCAACCAAAGCATCAGTTGGATTGATAATTTCTTTAGAGATCTCGCTTCCATCGCTTGAGCGGTAATGAATAAAATCGGATAATATTTCGTTTATACCGTCAGCCAATCCATAGACTCCACCTCCTAAGCCTCCGACCGTTACAGCGATCACGCCTGCAACTAACAAAGGACTATCAGCAGTTGGAACGCCAAAAAAGTAGTTATAACCATATTCAAATCCGTATGCAATAAGATAAGGCGCCCCTACCGTAATCGCTCCTATTGTAGAATCTATAACAAAATTGTTGACCAAACTTCCCATGCAGCTAGAGAGCTTGAAACCATCATCTATGGATTTTCCATTCTGTAACTCTGGAGTCAGTACTATGGAATGGTTTTCCTCGTTTGAAAGTTTATCGGCAACACCATTGATGCAAGATGTAGCTTTTGCCGCGATTCCAGACGATACTATGGGTGCAAGCACCGCTAATGGATATTTCAGTATATCAGGCACATTACTCCTGTTGAGTGCCGCTAACCCGATGGCCGCCATGGTATTAGTAATGAATGTGCTAATCAGTATAGTCGTTGTTTTGCTCATGGAAAATTTCCCTTAATTTGCGTTACACCCATATCAAGGAAGCTATCACAGGCATATTATGTTTATATTAAGGAGCGAAAATATTCATCCTTAGGGATTACATTTAACTACCCATGGTTTGTCTATTGTATAAGGCTCACAGCCATTTCATATGGGCTTCGCTAATAGTTTGTCCATTGCATTTGACTGATGAAAATGCTAGTTAATTAGAGATAATATCAGTAGAATAAAAAACTATAGACAGATGATACGAAGTTCATATAGTTCAGGCGAACATAATAAGATAATATGGCACGCTACAACCATAATCGCCGTACGCAAAGCAAACCAAATCGTGCTAGCTGGCGATGGTCAAGTTAGCCTGGGATCGACTATAATGAAATCCACAGCTAACAAACTGAGACGCCTGGTAAAAGGTGATACCATTGCTGGATTCGCCGGAGCGACGGCCGATGCGTTCACCTTGTTTGAGCGATTAGAAACAAAGCTTGAGATGTACCCAAAACAGCTGGTAAGGGCAGCGGTTGAATTGGCAAAAGACTGGAGAACCGATAAATATCTGAGAAGATTAGAAGCAATGCTGATCGTCGCTGATACCAGAACAACTCTTGTCGTATCAGGCCTTGGCGATGTTTTAGAACCAGAGGGAAACATAGTCGCAATAGGATCAGGAGGCAACTACGCCCTGGCAGCAGCAAAAGCGATGATTGATAGTGATTTAACCGCAGAAGAAATAGCAAGAAAAGCCATGAGAATAGCAGCTGATATATGCGTTTATACCAATCATAATGTGTCTATTGAACTACTTGAAAGTGACAGTAAATAAGGGCAAATGAACCCATTATATCTAATACGTTTTTCAATGTATAAAACATATTGGGTTTATGCTCATCTTAGTCTCATCTTAGTACATTTTCTATTTATACCAAAA
>CAIOSF010000259.1 GCA_903860855.1 uncultured Alphaproteobacteria bacterium
AGTCTTTCAGGTTCAAGGGAAAGGTTATTCGTAGCCATAATCACGTCTTATTAAAATACAAACCAGCTACTGGCTTAAAAACTGGCTTTATAACCGCATCTGGATTCAATGTTGTAACCACGGCTCATAAGCCTGAGGGAAACCTTATTGCTGTTGTCATGGGAGGGCAAACAGCAAAAATACGAGATGATCATATGATTACTCTTCTACAGGATAGCTATGAGAAGCTGGCTAAAAAAAGCAGTAAATATAAGCAAGGAAGCCAGTCAAATGATCGCATTAACAGCTCTAGACCTGCGGATAAAAGATCCGGATATATAAACAGCAAAAAACATAACGCCTTTGCCGTTCTTGAGCAAAAGCAATAAGCTCTATCTATTTTTAGGTAAATTTTTAGGTAAATAATTCCCCCAAAATCTGTGCGTAAGGTGAGGGATTGACTAGAAGATCACCTCGAAATAATGCACCGCTCTCCCATCATACAGTGCCTTTCTGGCGTATCTAGTGGCAACATTATTCGCTACACATTCATCGAGATTCTTAAAAACCTGATGAGTATAAGTATGAAGATTAGCTGAGACTGACACTATGTGATGGCGGCAGGCTTCGGAATGATCAGGAGTCAACTCATGATGCTCTGAAAGTGAGCCTTGCCATTCCATGCAATTATTTGATTGCCTATAACCACTAGGTGCAACATAACGATTCAGAGCTATCATCATATGCCCAGCGTATACCTCATGATCAGTAGCAACTATTAACTTTTTGCTTACTCGAGCTAAACTATGTAAAAATCCCTCGCTTATCAACCTTCTCTTGCGATGACGCGATTTTGGCCATGGATCGGGAAACAAAACGTATGTCGTACCAACGCTGTTTGTTGGAAGGATCTCAATCAATTTACGAGCATCGTCTATATATATGGCGATATTACTCCTGGGATTTGCATCTAAAGCTGCAAGTAAAGACACGACTCCATTTAAAAATACTTCACATCCTATAACTAACTCATTGGGATATAGAGATGACAATTCTAAAATATGCTCGCCGCAACCAAATCCGATTTCTAAATATCCGATTTCTAATGTGCTAGACTCCTTGCTCGTTGTGTTATTTAATCTGGAATCAGCTATTGTACAGGTAGCGCCATGATCAGGAGCACAAGAGTCAAATATAGATGGCCTAACGATATCTAGCGTTAACTTTGGCAGCAACTCTAACATTAATTGTTTTTGCTTGCTTGTGAATCCACGGCTCTTTCTACGGGAGAATGATGGGAGAAGCTGCATGGTATCAGCTGATGTTGCTAAAAAACTGCTGCGGTTTTGAGTCATAAATGTATTGCCATGATCATCTAGCCTTTATCTTATTGACCATTCTCCCCTGCTTGTGTTTCGTATTTTTTTTACGAATTCTCCAGATTTTCAGCGATACAAACATATTGAATGCTATAAACAACGATGATGTCCCCATGATATAATAGGCTGGGGCAATGACACCAAATTTTGATACCAAAAACGTACATATGAATGGTGTGGTACCACCAAACAAGGCATTGCCCACATTCCATCCGAGGGCTACACCAGAATAACGAAGCTCGGGTGGGAAGGATTTCATTGCGTAGGGGTAGGCCGGAGCACACATAGCAGCTGCCAATAGCCCAACCCAAATGACTGCGCTATATACTGTAACCGAACTTGTCGCTGCGGTTATAGCATAAAATAGAGGGACGGCGCTGACAATCACAATCAAGGCACCAATAAACAAGAAATTACCATAACCAACTTTATCAGCAACTATGCCAAAAATTGGCAAGAAGAGTACGAGAACCAGAAGAGTGAATGATGTGTAGTAGAGGGAGATTTCGCTAGAATATCCCAAAGAATAAGCAAAGAATGTACCAAAATATCCTCTTATAAGATAAGCAATAGATGAAGCAGCGGCAGCAACGGCAATAACCGATGCTATGGCATATTTTTTATTATTGATTACCTCGCTAAACGGATTACTCGATATCAACTTGCTCTCCTTGATCTCCTTGAACGCTGGGGTTTCCTCATTCGAACTGCGAAAATATACCCCAACTACACCAAGAACAGCCCCAAGAATAAAGCCAAATCTCCAGGTAAAATCGTCCAAACCGACGAGTTTACTTATTCCTATACCAACAGCGTTAGCCAGCAAGGTACCAAAGATATTAGATGCCATAACTATACTTCCAGCCAGGCTTAATCTTTTGTTAGCCATATGCTCTAGGATGAATACTGCTGAACCAGTTCCTTCTCCTCCCACGCAAAGGCCCTGGATAAGCCTCACCAATATGAGGATGATCGGAGCCAGCATCCCTATGGATGCATATGATGGTAATATCCCTATGACCAAGGTGGAGCCAGCCATGCCAACAATAGAAATATTCAGCGAGATCCTTCTGCCCAACTTGTCACCGATATAGCCAAAGATAATGCCGCCAAGAGGCCTCATCAAAAAACCAAAGGCAAAAACACTGAACGCCAGCATCAACTGGATGAAAGCATCATGAGCTGGAAAAAAGAGCTTGCCTATAGTACTGGCAAAAACTGCATACATGCCAAAATCATAGTATTCAACTACATTTCCTAGTATAGCCGAGCCTATGGTTCGTTTTTTAGCCATATATACTTTTCACATATTTTGTTTTTCATTTACCGCCTTGGATTATAGGGAACAATTGTCCAACAGCCAAGACTTTACTGAGCACAATGCTGCGTATAGAACAAAATAGTATATATGGGTATGTATAAGGGTAAACTTGCATTAGCAGCTATGGCTTTGATCCA
>CAIOSF010000260.1 GCA_903860855.1 uncultured Alphaproteobacteria bacterium
ATGAAACGAGCAACGAAGAAACGTTACAAAATGTTTACCTTGTTGATTCATGTCCATCAATAACTTCAACTTGTTCCTGGTAACGTATTTCGATATCTCCCAACAGAGTAATACTATTCATATCACTCAACAATACGACTACCAAAAATACTTTTAGTCTAAAACTAACTTAATTTAATGAAATAAAAATTAAACCTCATATACTGACCAGTTATCAATCACCTTCACAGTTGTTAATGCCAACGCTTGTAGTAATTTTGACTATAATGGTTCCAGACTGTAGGAGGCTACGATTCGGCATAGGTCCCGATTCTCCAACACTTTGCTCTGTCTGCCGCTCAGCGTAACCCCCCCCTGACGATGGAATATCTGGACCAACAGTAGTAGCAGCAGCAGCAAAAGCAGCAACAGCAGGGCCATCCGAAACAGGCATCAAACCATCGTCACCAAGCCTTTGAACACTCCAATCGGCCGCCGATAAGCCGCCTACAATAAAATAAAATAACATTAAACAGGTCGCAATAATACTTGGAAAAAGTGACAACGTTGGAATAGGTTAGGTTTACCTATATGAAGAAATACGATGAAGTTCTTCACCCTGCGCCAGTCTATCTCGTCATGTAGGACTGCTATCATCTCCCTACTGCAGTACGCTTCCGCCAAGTCCAGAGCCTTACGGCCACTCTAGATGAACCATATATAAGGTATGCTGCTAAAATGTAAACTACCGTATTAATTACAAGACATACGTTGTCCATAATGTTAATATCGACCCCTTTGTCGCAGAGTAGCTTCGCCACCGCCACGTAGCCCCCATCTAAAGCTATGATCAACGCAGAGAAACCATCCTACTAGATAAGCAGAAAATAAATGAGTGATAAATAGTACTGCAAAAAACTCTTTAAAATATATGATACCGTATTGAATAATGAGAATGCTCATGACAATTATTACATTAACGAATATGTACAATTGCTAATAGTTATTCTTTTTGGGGGTGTTCTTTTTACCTCCTCCTGGGCATTGATGTTTGCTCCTCTATTAACGAGTAGAGCCACCACCTCAGAGCTACCAAAGCTAGCAGCTGCTATCAGGGGAGTCCAACCACCCTATCAGAGACAAAACAGTCCACATATATCTAATACATAACGTATTGACATATACGTGGTTTCATCAGAAGCTCAGTATCGCTGATAATCTTGAGCAGGACTAGAAGATAGCTTAGGTCTGCCACCATAATAGGAGATCAGTAGTTGCGTTCGACGTTTAAATCTGCTTACCAAGGTCCTGGCCTCGATGTCTGCCCCCAGGTCCAAGAGAGTCTCGACGGCCATCACTTGGCCTTTTCGAGAAGCCCAGTAAAGTACAGTGGCTCCAAACTATCAGACAGAAATAGATAACTACATACATACAATCCAATGTATACTGTATATTTATTTATAAATTAACAATTTATTTATTTGTTTACACTGTTCTGGGCGCTGATGTTTGCTCCTCTCTCGACGAGAAGGGCCACCATCTCAGAGCGACCATTGTCAGCAGCTGCTATCAGGGGAGTCGCACCATGCTATCAGAGACGTGACACTACTTATCATCCATATAGCTGATAAGATTTGTCAGACTTACATTATCCTTGGCTTCGATGTCTGCTCCTTTTTCAAGGAGGAGCTGCACGACCGAGAGATGGCCTTCCTGGGCGGCCACATAGAGAGCAGTAGTCCCAACCTACCGAAGACAGATAGGAAAAAGCACACAGCAGCGCACATCCCAGGTTAGCGGAAGATAGTATATCCGGAACGAAAAACACTACCACATGCGTCGCATTTGGTCATTCACGTGTATGCTAATATTGTCTACGATGCAAATAAAACGAACAGGATTGAAAATGCATATATATCCATACATTTAGTGTTATCTAGATCAGGTTACCTTGTTCCTTGCCTCTATGGCTGCTCCGGCGTACAGGAGTAGGTGGACGATATCTTCCTTCCCTAGCCTGGCTGCCTTGATAAACAGAGTATCCTCTATCCACTATAGGAATAAAAGGAGGAATAAGTTGAAGTTAGAAGTTGATGAATATTGAGAACGCCTTTAGCACTAACCGTCTATTACTATCTGATAGGAGTTATTCAGCGCTTACATTATCATAATATTTCCATGCATGAATGTGATAAAACGCCCTTTTTGAAGGGACAGAAAAAGTATATGCAGTACTTCTATAAAGATACAATAAGCAAGTTTACTATCCGCAGTAAAAATCTCACAGTAAGATCAGGTTTTA
>CAIOSF010000261.1 GCA_903860855.1 uncultured Alphaproteobacteria bacterium
GGAGCGGCATCAGCAATATTTTTAGCAACAATTTTAACCCATAGCCATGCCAGCAAGCCAACCACAACAAAAGTATAGGTACCTTCGGATGTTTCCTCCATAGCATGAGTGACATACATAGTAGCACCGAAAAAAATCGTACGATCTACAAACTTCAAACCCTCATCAATTTCAGTAAGCACGATTTTTACCGGCCTCTCATCCTTTGGTTTTAGCATAAAATGATTGCCAACCTCAAATGCCCCATCTATCTTGCAATATTCTATGGCGCCATCATGCCACTTCGGCCAATTACTCACATCGGTCCATAGACGCCATATGTCTTCCCTCTTTATACCTTTAAATGTCTTGCTATATGCTTGTGTCCACATATTTAACGTACTGACTTATTTTACATTCTGACTGTATTGTACGAGAGTTTATTAAGGAATCAACTGCTTTAGATTCCTTAACCGACACATAACAAGTTAACGTACAAACCAGACGCAACGACCTACAGATCTATCATCAGCTAATGTCCAAGCCACCATCTATAATTTTTCTTTTTTGGCAAGCAACCTCAACAAAAGATTTTCTGAAATGATCTTCATTATTCATAGGTGCTCTTTCTTCTCCAATCATGAGAGGTACAAGATCATAGATCTCCTGCAGAGCCTCGGATATTTCGGTCTTTAAAACGCTACCAGTCTTATACTCTCTTAATATTATAGAATTAAGCATATATAAGAAGAACTCCCATACGGTCTTCATGAGATCGCCTATATCACCAAATATAGTCTGATCACCATAGCATATAGCCCTATCACGAATCTCAAAGGCCGTATCCAGTAAAAGTTTGGTAACCTGTGGATGCATTTGAGCCACAGCAGCATCACCATCAAACCTCAGCTGCTGATTTTGTCCATCAGCATTTTGCGCAGCTTGATCATGGTCATAGTTATAAATAGCCTTAGATAATAATGCTTTAATTCTTTCACCATCCCTACCAGTAAGTAGTTTATATAATCTGTTATTAACCCCCAAAGCTTCTCTCTCAACCTGACAAGTAGCCATAACCTGGTCATAATCGGCCTTATATATTTCCCTAGCCTTAGGTGGCAACATATCAATTATCATTCCAACTTTTATCAATTCATCCTTCTGTATAGGAAGTTGCCCCTGATCTCTGTACAACAGCCTCTCAAGCTCCCTAATGATATGAACACTACCTTTTGGTATCTTGTTTTCATAGATACCCATATTGATTGCATTAATATCATTAATTCTTTTGTTAACCTCGTTAATTGCCGTCAATACCCTACTACCAACATTTTCTGTATATCTAGTATATTCATACTGATTACCTCGATATATTCCATATGGATCAAAGCTGATATAGATAGGAAACACTTTCTTCAATAATTCTTGCAGATGAATTTGTTCTTCCGGCCTTGATATGCGATGAAAGTTGTCTGGATTAATATCGTTTTTCTCTAAAAACTTTCTTGGTAGACGATGATTTGTCACATCATCATGAAACTGAGCAAGAACCCCAATATTGAGCGATGTAGCGAGACCACAACATTCATCCACTTGTTGGCCAAATGACAGATCGGTTGTCTTAATATCTATATCTATACCTAGCTTTTGTCCGGTTTCTTTCATTTTCTTAAGCTCGGAGTTGCCAAGATTCGAGTAAATAGCAGCATTTGAGTCCATACGAACAGGAATAAGTTTACCATTGTCCGTAGGATCTGGCAGCAAACCTGCCGTAACCCAATGTCTATTATTGGAAACACCGAAAAAAGCTGGCTTGTTTTCAGTTTTCGCATAGAGCAAAGCTTCTAACATGTCGCTCGGACTCGTCGAATAGTTAGCGTTATTTACTGTATCAAGAGAATTGAAATAAAAATCATTGCAAGCTTCTGGTATCGTCTTATTCTTCTGAATGGCAGCGATTATTGGTACCATAGCCGTGACGGTATCGCTTGCCAACCTAGCATTGCTTTTATAGATTACTTTTTCTCCTTCATCTGGACCTACAACCCTAGTTTGATATCTCCATCCGTTCCCGTCCCCCTGATTAACTGAATAATCCTCCTCATAAGCACGAATAGCATTTTCAATAGATGCTTGCCTCATCCCCACCCTATCATTAGGGCTATGCATTAAATCTTGAACTTGCACTCCTTCCGGCAAACGTGCGTCAAGCCCCATATCCGCAGGAACCACCTGCATTTTTTTGATTTTCTCAAGCGTATAGTTTGACACAATACTATACTTATCTTGCGCCGTAGTATCGTTGAATATCCTAGCGTTATCATTCTCACCATTATTTTGACCTAAGACACCCCTTACGTCATTCAACCAACTCCGCATCCCATTCCATTGGCCTGCTTCACCACCATCTATGAACTGCTCGACCTCTCCTCCTTGTATCGGCCCCGGTATCGTTAAAGCACTTACTATTGTAAAACGGTGGATATTCCAAGTATCTAGCTCCCGCAGATGGCCTAAGGCCTGACACAAAGAAGATTCGACAAGCCTAGCAACATCAGCATTTAATCGGCTTATTCCTCTGATAACTATAGGTAATTCGTTCACCTCAGGATGAAGCTTTGCCTCAATCCTCAGGCCATTGTTAAGGCATAACTGCTTAGCGTCGTTCAGAGCCTTGATGAAAGCTCTTCTTCCCTCTTCGGCATCGACTGAAGTAAATGCTTTGCGAAGGTTTTTATATATATGTATATCTAGCATGGCTGTATGTCTGCTCTAACAAAATAAGTACGTTGTGTACATGCACTATAACGAAAATAACAAAAAATTGCTAGATATCTAAGATATAATAGATGGAATGAGGCTGGTAATATATAGCCTTTTATGAAAATAATATAAATCTGCTCATAGAGTTAGTTTAGGTACAGATCGCTAAATTTAAATTACCACATCCCAAAGAAGCGAGGGGTCTTTATTATATAATGCATAACCGGTATAGTCGTTCTTGTTAAAAATCTATTGATACTCAAAGTGCGCATATGCATAGTACAACCAAACCTTAGAATTGGTGATATACAGGGGAATGCCGAAAAGATTCTAGAATGCTATCATTATGCTAATGCTATGAGTTGCGATTTGGTCATAGCGCCCGAGCTATCTATCTCTGGATATAACATTAGGGATTTAGCACTAAATAAAGAATTTATCCGTCAAAATCAGCTTAAAGTATACCAACTAGCAAGAGCAACCAAGGGATTAGGCCAGGCTTTGTTGCTAGGGCATGTTTGGCCGTCAGATCAGGGGGAAGGTCTCAGCTACCATACAAAACCCTCATTTAATGCCGCCTCATTTATAGACAACGGCTGGATCATACATCA
>CAIOSF010000262.1 GCA_903860855.1 uncultured Alphaproteobacteria bacterium
CAAGGTAAAAACGATAAAGAAGGATTAGGAAAAATGCGAAGCTAATACAACTACATCATAGCCGTCATGCCCTGTAGTTATTCTCCTCATGTTGTCTTATAAGGAATTTGGTATTACTATAAAAGGTAGCAAACTATAAATAATATGGCACTCCATCTCGCGTATGAATAATATAAGCAATCAAAATCAGGATAGCCTGGGTTCTTTGGCTAATCCTCAGGGAAATATGCAAAACGGGCAAAAATTTCTTGAGATGCTCTATGCCCATGTGTCAGACGAGGAACTGAATATGAGCGCCATAACAAAGGAGAAGCTAGAAGAAGCTGGATTATCCACCTGGCATATGCTACAGAGTAGAGGAGATCAGGCTTCCGTGGTGAAGATTGATAAGATTGATGAAAATCTGGCTGTATTGCAGGTAGTAAGCCTTGATGCCCCTTTCATTGTTGATTCAGTAATCAATGAGATGAGAGCTAGCTCAGTACACATGAAGCTCATTGTAGAGCCGGTGATTGGAATCAGTCGAGGCTCTAGCGGCGAAATAATAGACCTTGGCCATCACATAGGTCAAAACGAGGCGGTCACCCTGGTCTATTTCAGCGACTGGCATACTAGTGGCGGTGATCTAACTCGCATCAAAGCTAGGATAGAATACGTTATGGAGTGCGTACACGCCGTATTCCAAGACTGGCCGAAAATATGCAACATAGGTAAAGCATCTGCTGATAATATTGCAACTTACTGCATAAGAACCTATACCGCTGTCGCGGGCAGCGAGCAAGCCTCAAGTGGAATCAAAGAGCAAGATCTTAGGGAAGACAAAGCCATTAATTTGAATACAGAAATGTCTCATAAATGCAATGAGACCGCATCATTCATTCAATGGCTTTTTCAGGGTAACTTTGTTTTTTTAGCATTACTAGCCTTCGATTTGACTCTCGAGGATCCTAGTCAAAACCCAGCCTTGACAGCTCTGCCTGAAAGCTTTATGGGTCTCGCAAAAAGCAAGGGGTATGAGCTTGAAAACCTCTTATCATCTGATCAAATTAATTCTCACGATACAACTAATGGCGAGATAGCCTTCCGCAAAACAAAAATGCATTCAGTGGTACATCGCACATCTCACATGGATGCTATATATGTTCCACAATTTGATACGACAAGTAAGCTTAGGGGGTTCATTGTCTTTATAGGATTTTTTTCTTCTGCTGTATATTCTCAGAGCGTTCTCGGTATACCAATCATTAAAGATAAAATATTTAACGTTTTAGCACGATATAATCTTTCACCGGATGGCTATAATGTCAAAGAGATGATTACAGCTCTACAGTCTTATCCCAGGACTGAACTGCTTCAGATGTCAGTAGATGAACTTTATGAACTAGGTAAGGCTTTGGTATCACTTACTCTTGTTCCGCGTATCAAAGTTTTTATTCGACATGAGCAAGGCAGCGAATTCCTCAGCGTGCTGCTATTTGTGCCCAAAAATAGATTCAGTACCGATATAAATACGCAAATTGAAAAGATAATATGTGATAGGCTAGAAGCGGAAGTATCAAAACGGTATATTCAGCTGACAGACCAACCTCTGGTTAGATCACAACTAATTCTTAAGGTAACCGATGGATTTAAGGGGGATCTAGATGCTACTCAACTAGAGGGCGCCATTAGATCTCTAATTCATAGGTGGGATGACACTCTGCGAGAAGTACTCAAGCAAAACTATAGCTCGGATGAAGCTGATAGCAAATTTACCCAATTCAGCGACGCCTTCAGTCAAAAATACACATTCACCTTCCCTGCCAGTCAGGCTGTATACGATCTGCCATTCATTGAAAAATCTCAGATTGCCAGGCAGTACGATATCAGCCTGGGATATGATGACCTATGGCAGATTAGAATATACAATAGAATGGAGCTCAGTATTTCATTGATTATGCCTTCCCTCCAAAACCTTGGCCTCAATATCATCGATATGACAACATATTATATCTCTCCCCTGGGTGGAGATGGAGTCTATATTCATCTGTTACATGCCAAGCCTAAGAAAGAGCTAATCTTTTCATCAACTCTTAAACAGTACATAGAAGATGCTCTCCATGCAATGGATCGAGAACAAGTTGATGATGACCTTCTGAATGCATTAATCGTCTATTCTCAAATGTCATGGCAAGAGGTTGTGATCATCAGAGCCTATGCGAAGTATCTAAAACAAATAATGTTCCCTTATGCATTTAGTACCATAGCTCAAACCATGTTAAATAATAGCGAAATAGCAAAACAGCTGGTATGGTTCTTTTATGCTAAGTTCGGCAGTATTCATTCTCTAAGCGAAGATGAATTATCAACTCTCCAAGGAAGCATTCTTGATAATATCAACAGGGTCGACAGTCTAGTTGAGGACACAACCCTTAGAACATATTTAGAACTTATCAATGCTACTAAGCGCACTAATTATTTCCTCAGCGAGACAAGGCCCTATGTTTCACTAAAAATAGCCTCTGGCGAAGTCAGCAAACTACCACTTCCTAAGCCATTCCGCGAGATTTTTGTCTACTCCAATCGATTTGAAGGTATTCACCTAAGGGGAGGCAAGATTTCAAGAGGAGGTATACGTTGGTCTGATCGTCCAGAAGATTTCAGAACGGAGGTATTAGGACTGATGAAAGCTCAGATGACTAAAAACTCAGTCATTGTTCCGGTAGGATCTAAAGGAGGATTTGTTTTAAAGAGAAAAGTAGCTCAAACAGAGTTCTTGCAAGAGGGAATTGAGTGCTATCGCTTATTCTTGAGTGGACTGCTAGATGTTACTGATAATATCGGTGATGCAGCAGGACAAGGTCCGAAAGACACCCTCTCTATGGAGTTGAATCTAGAAGCTCATGGCGATGTTATTCATCCTAAGGGTGTTCTCTGCTATGATGCTAATGATCCATATCTAGTAGTAGCTGCAGATAAAGGAACAGCAAGCTTCTCTGATTATGCTAATGATATCTCCGCTAAGTATAACTTCTGGCTAGACGACGCATTTGCTTCCGGTGGATCAGCTGGCTATGACCATAAGAAAATGGCCATTACATCAAAAGGAGTATGGATTTCGGTATTAAGCCACTTATCTAGCCTTGGAATCAATGTAAACAAAACACCCATAACTGTTGTAGGCATAGGCGATATGTCGGGAGATGTATTCGGTAATGGCTTACTCCGTTCCACAAACATGAAACTCATCGCTGCTTTCAACCACGGCCATGTGTTCATTGACCCTAATCCCGATTTACAAACTAGTTATGAGGAAAGACTACGCCTCTATAATCTACCCAGATCTCGGTGGTCCGACTACAACCAACAACTCATCTCTACTGGTGGAGGAATCTTCTCACGCTCAAGTAAAAGTATAACAATCACAGGAGAAATGAGAGAAGCATTGAGTCTTGATGCAAAATCTCTCGAAATGACTCCAGATGACCTAATTCGCTCGATATTGATGGCACCGGTTGATCTTCTTTGGAATGGTGGCATCGGAACCTATGTCAAGGCCAAAGATGAAGCGAACGAGACCATCGGAGATAAAACCAATGACTTACTGAGAATCAACGGCAATCAATTGAGATGTAGGAGTGTAGGTGAAGGAGGTAATCTTGGCTTCACCCAAAAAGGACGAATAGAATATGCAAATGCTGGAGGTCTAATTAATACAGACTTCATAGATAATTCTGCTGGAGTTGACTGCTCTGATCATGAGGTAAATATCAAGATAGCCTTCTCCGCCATGATTCAAGCTGGGTTGCTTAATAAAGATGAGAGAAACAAACTATTAGTAAAAATGACAGATGAAATTGCTGATCTTGTATTACGTGATAATGCCGTTCAGACTCAACTTATTTCTCTCGAATTTAGTAAGGGAGCTAAACGTCTTGCTGATCATATCTGGTTGATCAACCACCTAGAGAAGAGAGGTGAACTAGATAGTAAAGTTGAAAGCTTACCAGATCATGAAGAATTGCAGAAATTAACAATATTAGAAAAAGCCCTGCCTCGTCCAGATATAGCAGTTTTGATCTCCTATGCCAAAAACTCAGCAACAACAATTGTCGATGGCTTAACTCTAAACAACGACGAGTATATGACTCAAATATTATTGAGTTACTTCCCTAAAAGTATGAGGGAAAATATGAGCATTGTTCCTTATCTAAGAAAGCACAAGCTTGCTAATGAAATAATAGCAACTATGGTCGTCAATGATTTTATTAATACTATGGGATGTAGCTTCTTCCACCAGTTGCTTGATAGCGAACTCTCTCAACCGGTTGCAATATTGCAAGCTTTTTTACTAACAAAGAATGCTTTGGGTATAGATAAGTATTGGAAAAAAGTAGAAGAAAGTGACATGAGTCATGACAATAAAATCGGCCTATTTATTATAATGCAGAGGTTTATTTCTAGAAATATGCTGCTCCTCTTACAACGTGGTCACATTTTAGGGAATCTTGCATCTGATATAACAAACTATCAGACTTCAATCGCACAATTGGAGCAGTTGTCTGGGCAAATCA
>CAIOSF010000263.1 GCA_903860855.1 uncultured Alphaproteobacteria bacterium
AACTATGAGCATAGAAGCTTGCCACTCCGACAACGATCTTGCCATGATGATCTTGTCGGGCCGAACCCGCTCCACGGCTATTCAATTTTTTTATAGCTGCCGTGTTTTTGCCTATGATAGCAATTCTCCTATTGTTATCGGTTTTTACGACTGTACTGGCTGGATCATTTTTATTTTTAGTAGCAGTATTACCAGACAATATCTTGTTGCTATTACTAGCAGCTTTGCTAATTTTACCAGATTTGATGTCATGATCACTCTTGGTACCTTCAGAAGCTACGGCCCATGCCATGCGGTCACCTGAGCATTCCGATCGTTCTGCCTGAGCTAATATGAGCGGAGGCGGAGTGACCGGAGACAAAGCGACACACAGCGTCAAGACGACTAGCAATAACTTCTGCATTTTGCAATTAAAAGATGAAAAGATTGAGACAAATGTAGCATTTTTTATCAGCTTTTCAAAGATTATTCTTATACCTAGTGCTAGCTTTTCCCTATCGCTGCCTTCCTTTCCTGTCTTTAATTGGCTTGGTGCATCCTTTCATCCCCCTTGGATTTATACTACTTCCTACTCTTAACCATATTTATTAGATCTTAGCCGCCATCATGGCATCACCCCCATCTATCCGAGCTAATCCCACTGTTTTTCTTTTTTCATTTATAGTCATGAAGCTACTATTTTCAAGCCTTTGCCATATAGCATCAATCCTACCAGCTAGAGCGCTTATGCAATCTGGATCATGGCGTAATTCCAAATCATCGCCAAAATATAATGGCAACCAGCGATTTAGGCTATCTATAGTATTTTCCCAAAGGCAATACCGTTTGTTCCCATAAAGCTATCCGAGCCTCACTCAAGTTGCTGTATGTATTGTCGCCAGGGATTCCTAGGAGTTGAGGTGGCACACCCAAGGCTAAGGCTATTTCTCTAGCCGAATTATTTTTTGAAGTTATGTGGTCCATATCTCGAGGCGATAGACTCATTTCCTTCCATTCAAGTCCAGCATCAAGCAATAGGGGTCTGACGGCATTGGCTGGGCCGCTAAAAACTTCATCGATCGTATCGCGTAATCTAGAGAATTGCTCGTCAGTCAGAGGGTTATTCTCATTTCCCTTGATCATTACAGCTCCACTAGGCTTTGCTCCATTTTGCAGTAGAGCCTGGTTCCATGCCCCGGCCTGGTTGTGCTGGTCTATGCTGTATGCCGCCGCTTCAATTGACGATAATCCGTACCAATCCGATAGAGGATGGAAGTTTTTGATATGCAGAATTGGTGTGCGGCCAGAAATACCATCTACCTGATAGTCTATATGCTGCGAGCCAACGGTATAACGATAACCAACCGGCATGAACGAGTCACCGGCTATGACTTGGACCCTATCGGGCCTTAGGGCATATAGCTCATGCATCTTACCATCTTGTCCTTCAATCCCAAGAATATAGGCATTACCACTAATTTGGCGGTAAAAATATAGAGAGCCTCTAGGAACTCTTTACTGCTTTGCATTGGATTGGGCTTTTTAATGAGATCCAGCATGTTATGATCTTCAATTGGATGCCAAGACCTACTGCGTCTTTGGTACAATTTGAGTGGTATATTGGCAGAGGCGTGGGCAATCATATTGATTGATCTGTAGGCTATAACGTTTTTGACATAAGCTTCGCTGGCGAACTCTGTGTAACTCCTATCCATCCAAACTGGTTTGCCTAAGCCATAAAAATACGATTGAGATTGTGATAAGAAATTCTTTTTGTCCTGGCGCTTTAGGCCCTTGAGAAGAGAGTGAAGCATCGCTTGCCTGCCATTCATTGTGCATGTAACATCATATTAATGGTGTTGTTCTTATATGCGGAAGAGGTAAATGGAGGTTAATTCATAAAGATGCTGGATATCATGCTCATTAACCTGTACCAATGACGGGTTTAGTTGAGACGGGGTTTGGTCCAATAAAGCGATATCAATATCTCCTTGCTTATGCTAGACTAAATACTCCAAAAAATAGAAGAAAAGCAGGGAAAATGAGTCTTTGGACTGCAATTGAGATTGAGCAGGCGCTACAACTCAAACAAAAATTGCCAGATAATATAGAAATTGATTTGATTTCTATCGATAGTCGTAACGTAAAACCAAACTCAATGTTTTTTGGTCTAAAAGGAGAAAATCATAATGGAAGCGATTACGCAGTTAGCGCCCTGAAAAACGGGGCTGAGCTGTGTATAGTTGATCATTACCCCATTCATGACCCAAAGCTAAAGGCAAAAATGATATTAGTGCCGGATGTGTATCAGGCGATGATATCCCTGGCAAAGTATGCTAGGCAAAGGTTTTCTGGTAAATTAATAGCAGTGACTGGCAGTGCTGGCAAAACCAGTACAAAGGAAATGTTAGGCCTTGCCTTGTCTGATTATAAAACCTTCATAAATCCCGGTAACAAGAATAATCTGATTGGCCTACCATTTTCTTTATGTCAGGTTCAGGCTGACTGTCAATTTGTTGTGCTTGAGGTCGGAATGAATCGGCCAGGGGAGCTAAGACAGCTGTCACACCTTGCTCAGCCTCATATAGCAGTTGTGACCAACGTGTATCCAGCCCATTTGCAGTTTTTTGATTCAGTTGCCGATATAGCAAGGGCAAAGGCTGAGATATTTGAGGGAGTGCTTCCTTCCGGTCATGGAGTTTTCCCTGGTGATAGTGAATATAGTTCGATTCTTGCTGATGTGGCACGAAGTCATAACCTTAGCATCACAACATTTGGTGAAAAAAAGGAGTTTAATGGGGGTAAGGATTGTGATATAAGACTGGGTGAGGTTGCATGTGAAAGTTATGATGATAGCAAGACGTTAAGTGATGGATCCTATGTGCGAATGGATTCAAAGTCATATCTAGTTAAGATACATACCCATGGTAAGGTCATAGAATATAAGACATCATTTAATTCCAAGCATATGATCATCAATAGCTTGGCCATAGCTGGGGTCATTCAAGCTTTAGATCTGAACATGCAGAGTTCTTTGGGGCATTTACAAAAGTTCACACCATTAGCTGGTAGAGGGATGGTTCACCATCTTCGAGACGATATTACACTCATAGATGATTCATATAATGCAAACCCTGGCTCGATGAGGGCTGGGATAGCTAATTTAGCAAATCATCGTAACGGACGGTTGATTGCTATTATTGGTGACATGAGAGAATTAGGTGATAGCGCTATCGATCTACACAAGAGCTTGCTAGATGAGTTCATAGCCAAGAAAGTCGATAAAGTTTTTACAGTAGGTGATCTTATGAGTGAATTATTCGCAATCCTACCAGAAGAACTACAAGGTGTAGAGACTAATGATGCAATAACTATGGCAAAGTCTATATTGAATCATTTACAACCTCGCGATTCCATATTAGTTAAGGGGTCATTCAGCATGGATATGAATCGCATTGTGAGCGTCATAGTAGGCTAACTAATAATCAGCATGATATCACCTAATCATTATGGAATTAACGCGGTCTGATGCCATGAGAGCGAAATTAAGCAAAGAATTAAGGGAAGATTTGCGGAGTTTGACCGAGAAGATCATCCTTTGGGATAGAGCATACCATCTTGATGATACTCCTCTAGTAACCGATGCCGAATACGACCAGTATAAAATAGATCTACGTCGCCTTATTAGCAAGGTTACTAATGATATCGAAAATCATCAAGATAACCGTTATGCTGGCACTGATAATTGCGCGAACAGCGACCCAGATTTAGTTGCTGCCCAAACCGCTCTCCAAAGTATTGGCTTTACCCCAGATTATGGTAGATTTCGCAAGATTATCCATATTAGGCCAATGCTCTCTCTCGAAAATGCATTTAATTTAGAGCACATAGAAAGATTTTTACAGAAGCTTCCAATGGGCGCAATAATTTGTGAACCAAAGATAGATGGCCTGTCTTTTTCTCTCGTATATAATCATGGCAAGATAGCCTGGGCTGCCACTAGGGGTGACAGTAAGCAGGGTGAAGATATCACAGCCAATATACTTCATGTTACCGGCATACCCCAAGATATAGCCTATAGCGGTGTACTGGAGGTTAGGGGTGAGGTATACATGGCTAAGAGCGACTTCATCAACCTGAATTTGGCCAGGAAGCTGAACGGGGAGGAAGAGTTTGCCAATCCACGCAATGCAGCAGCTGGTTCGTTACGTCAGCTTGATCCAGCCATCACGGCGTCCAGATCTTTGCGTTATTTTGCCTGGGGATGCTTTTTCGGAGAGGAGGATGTGCGAATCAATTCAACTCAGTTCAATGGCCCTGGAACACCAAGCAATCATTATGATGAGCTACAGAGAATAGCAAAACTAGGCTTTATTATAAATCCACATATTATGATAGCAAAGAATCAAGAAGAAGTTGAAGAATATTATGACAATATGAGCAACATGAGATCTCAACTTGATTATGATATAGATGGGGTTGTGTACAAGGTCAATAGTATTGCGATACAGAATGAGCTTGGTAGTACAAGCAATTGTCCTCGTTGGGCTATAGCCCATAAATTCCCTGCTCAAATTGCCAAAACAAGACTTATTGCCATTACTGTACAAGTGAGTAGAAGGGGCATACTCACTCCGGTGGCTGAACTGGAGCCAGTGAATATAGAGGGAGTTTTGGTATCAAGAGCCACCCTTCACAACGCTTTGGAAATAGAAAGAAGAGATTTCCGCGTAGGAGATATTGTACTGGTAAAGAGAGCAGGAGATGTGATACCCAAGGTTATAGAGGTTGCGATAGAAGAAAGGAACGGAGCGACAGCTCCCTATACTTTTCCAAGCAATTGTCCCATTTGCCATAGCGTAGTTGAAGTGGATGAAAGTGGAACTTTTCGCAGATGTACTGGTGGATTCCTTTGTCCCGCCCAGATCATCAATCTACTGAGACATTTTGTTTCCAGAGGTGCCTTTAATATCTTGGGCTTGGGTGAAAAACAGATTGAAGAAATATACAATTGGGGGTTGGTTAAAAAACCGACTGATATCTTTACTCTAGAGGATAAAAATCGCTCACTAGAAATTCCAATAGAAAAGAGGCCTGGTTGGGGAGATAAGTCGATTGAAAACCTTTGGCTATCTATAAACAAAGGAAGGAGTGTGAGCCTCGATAGGCTGCTATATAGTCTAAGTATCCCTCATGTCGGCGCTGAGACAGCTAAGCTCATGACGAAAAAATATGGTACTCTAGATATCTTGCTACAAAATTTAGACAATTTGCAGAGCATAGATGGTATAGGAGAGAAGATAGTGATGGCTATGAAGAAGTTTTTTGTCGCTAACAATAAGATGATCAATTCATTATTGGCGCATATTACAATTATTGGTTCTATAGCACATGATGCAACGATTCAGTCTCTCATACCGAATCCCAGATTAAATAATAATAGATCTGGGATAACTGGCAAAACCCTGGTGTTTACAGGATCACTAGAACATCATACCCGCGATCAGGCTAAGGAGATATCGGAGAATCTAGGGGCAAAAGTTATTGATAGTATCAGCAAAAATGTGGATATTTTAGTGGCAGGAAGCAAAGCCGGAAGTAAGCTGGCAAAAGCTCATAGCTTGGGTTTAGAGATATTGAACGAAGAGGAGTGGTTAAAATTATGCAAAGTACACAAAATCATCACCTGATTGAAAGCAAGTTATTGCAAAGAAAAAGGGAAATCGATGCTTTTCTGACCAAATTACTGAGCGCGAAGAGAGAGAAAATTGTGGGAGAACTGAGTAGATCTCCTTCAGTCATTAAGATTTTGGATGCTATGGAGTACTCCCTTTCCTCGGGTGGTAAGAGAATGAGGGCGTTTTTGGTACTTGAGATTGCTGATATTATGACTCATAATATTGCCCATGGTAATATGAAAATAAGGCTACACCCAGAGCAAGAAGAGGATGTAGTCAAAGGTAAGGAGGACAATGGTAATATTATTCTCATGCTAGCAGCAGCGATAGAATTAGTGCACTGCTATTCCCTAATTCATGACGATTTACCGGCCATGGATGACGACGACTACCGTAGAAGCGGCCTTTCATGCCATCGCCAGTACGATGAAGCTACTGCCATTCTTGCTGGCGATGCATTGCTGACCATGGCTTTTGAAGTGTTAGCTGAAATTAATCCGGCTGAGATGGCAATTAAAGCAATTAGGATATTGAGCAAGGCGTCCGGCTGCCGTGGTATGATTGCGGGTCAAATGATCGATATAGATCAGCAGCTGGCTATGATAAAGGGAACATCATCTTCTGCAATATTAGGCCAATCTGATTTATATAATCTTAATAGACTCAAAACTGGCTCTCTCTACGCAAATTCATCTATGTTTGGTGGACTAGCAGCTGGGCTAAAGGGTGATTGTTTGCAGCATTTATGGTCATTTGGTGAATGTTTGGGGATATTGTACCAGATGGCCGACGATGTAGAGGATGACGGTGCATCTGTTGATGTTAGCATCCTAACCCATCTTCGTGATCGCATGAAGAGTGATATAGTCGCTATTGAGGCCATGCTTGCTCATGGGATTAGTGGTTGCTCTCATACTAGCAATACTCCTGGTTCAGGTATTTTATCTCTGCCTGATATTGCTAAATACTTTGAGAGTGGGCTTTAGATCGATCAAGGATGACCACTCGCTTATTAAAGATGACCCCTTACCGCGCCGATGCTCGCCCACCTGCACATTTGCGTAGCTCGCTATTGACTTCTCTTGTTAAGAAAATTAGATATATTGATCACCTTGTCATCTTCCGCTACTTCATTCTCTTGTTCTGCGGTTTGCTTATCAAGAACCAACATATCATATGGTTTTTTGAACTTAAGTCCGAATTGCACGCTTGGATCAAGAAAGGCAGTGATTGCGACAAATGGTATTACCAATTTCTCAGGAATCCCTCCGAAGCTGAGGGTAACTTCAAGTCTATCATTATGTATGCTTAAGTCTTCAAACTGGTGCTGCAAAACTATAGTCATTTCATGAGGGTATTTTTTCTTAAGATAACGAGATATCCTCGCTCCTTTTATTTCCGTCAGGAAGGAGATGTAAAAATGATGATCACCCATTAATCCATTTTGTGAAATCATTTGGAGAACTCGATACACTATCGTTTGCATCGCCTCATCCACAAGGTCGGAGTAATCTATCGATATGTTGGCCATTGTATAAATACCATGATGATATAAATTGATGATAAGCTCTTATTGGTTGTGTTAGCAACCAAAAGATGAAAAATATTTAGATCCACAAAAACAAAGTCACCAACTGCTCCATCGAAGATGACATAGCTTTCTAAGCCCTTCCTTGGTTTTTTAATTGACTATTTAAATATTTGTGATCATAAACAAAAAAAAGTCATTCTAAAGCATCATTAGCGCTACATCTGAGCGTAATAATACTACATAATAGAAAAATCATACATAGCTATTATTAAATATTAGTTAATATGGATATTATATAAGCGGCACAGCCTGAATTAGATCAGTACTACCTATAATAGTGTAATCATGCATCTTGTTCTGTTGAAATCAAAGTATTATGCGAGGAATGGGATTTCATGAATTATTCATATGCATATAAAGCTATAGAAGAATTTAAGTAGTTTCAAT